>NZ_JBLZRT010000111.1:0-1137 GCF_048564745.1 Microcystis sp. | reverse complement strand
ATCCAAAAGCAACATACCAAGAGTTACCGATCAAAAATCTCTATAAAGTAAAGCAACTAGATTAACAACTTATATCAACTAGAAACTAAAATAAAAATCAATATTATTTAATAGTGAATAAAAAAAACATATAGTAACATAACACAAACAAAAACAAATACTGAAAGAGAGAAGTAGAAAAAAAATAAAAAGATTATTAAAGCTGTAAATTATTAATATTGAAAAAATCTGGTTTCCGGTCCTAAAAGAGATGTTAAAACAGCAGCAGAGATTCACAACAAAAGGATTAGCGTATATTGCTATAGACCGGACAAGTTGGGGAGCAATAAATATCTTGATGGTGAGTCTAATTTATGACAAGAGAGCCATCCCAATCTATTGGGAGATATTGGATAAAAAAGGAAGTAGTAATCTCGAAGAACAGCAGCGAGTATTAGAAAAAACATTGACCGTGCTATCAGGTCATAAAATCGTGGTGTTAGGAGATAGAGAATTTTGCTCGGTCAGTCTTGGAAAGTGGCTTTGGGAGCAGAGTTTATACTTTTGTTTAAGACAAAAAAAAAGCACAAATGTCAAGACAAAAGAAGGAATTTATCAAGAAATGAGAGAGTTAGGTTTAAGTCCAGGAACTCAACTATTTTTGAAGGATGTCAATATTACAAAAGAGCAGGGATTTGTCCAGTTTAACTTAGCTGGTAAGTGGAAAAAAACCTATGGGGGTTTTCCAACAAAAGAACCTTGGTATATTCTGACAAATTTTGGGGATTTAGAGACGGCAATAATTGCCTATCAAAAAAGATTTGATATTGAAGAGATGTTTCGAGATTTTAAGTCGGGAGGCTATAGCTTAGAAGGTTCTCAATTAGCACCGCAATACCTATCAAAGCTGATAATTGTTATAGCTATCGCCTATACAAGTGCCACACTGCAAGGTAAAAAAATTAAGGATATGGGAATCCAAAAATATGTCACAAGACCTGAAAAAAGATATAAAGTTCAACGCAGACACAGCAGTTTTTATGTGGGTCAACATCTCTATCATTGGCTCCAGCTACATCAAATGTTCCAAAAAAATATAGAAGAGCTAATGCAAATTAGCCGCTATCGGTTGAAGGATTACATCAAAGGACAAAGAGC
>NZ_JBLZRT010000110.1:0-14607 GCF_048564745.1 Microcystis sp. | reverse complement strand
GGCCTCTTCCAAATTAACTGTTTTTTGTGCCAATTCCCCACGGGTTTGCTCTAATTGCCCTTGGGATTGTGCCAATTCCCCACGGGTTTGCTCTAATTGTGCCTGGGATTGTGCCAATTCCCCACGGGTTTGCTCTAATTGTGCCTGGGATTGTGCCAATTCCCCACGGGTTTGCTCTAATTGCCCTTGGGATTGTGCCAATTCCCCACGGGTTTGCTCTAATTGTGCCTGGGATTGTGCCAATTCGGAACGGGATTGCTCTAATTGTGCCTGGGATTGTGCCAATTCGGAACGGGATTGCTCTAATTGTGCCTGGGATTGTGCCAATTCGGAGCGGGTTTGCTCTAATTGCACTTGGGATTGTGCCAATTCGGAGCGGGTTTGCTCTAATTGCACTTGGGATTGGTTTAAGCTCTCCACACTATTATCTAGTTGGGATTGTAACCAAGAATTTTTTTGACTGTATTGCTCAATTACTCGCAGTCGCTCTTGACGATCTTGTTCCGATTCTTGATATTTTTGCGTCAGTTGGTTTAAAGTTTTCGACTGGTCTAATAAAGAGAGAATTAGACGACCAGAAGGCCTTTTTAAAAGATTATGGCTAATTTGTTCCTCAGTATTGCGGGCAATAGGATGACGACTAGCGACAAAAAACATATCATACTTGAAGAACTGCGGCTCGAAAACCAAAAAATCAAACCCCAAATTTCTCAAAAAATCAGTGATCGATCGATGGCTAAAGAGGAAAGTATGTTCTTGTGGTTTCAACTGATCTAAAAAACTATCATTGTCAGCTAACATTTCCGAATAGGAATACCCTTCTACATAATTCGGTGTCTGAATAATCAATATTCCTTCTTCTTTTAAGAGAGACACTACATGACTCATGGTGGCGACGGGATCGGGTAAATGTTCGATAACATCGAACATAACAACCGCATCTAAAGAACCAGTTTCTAGCTTTTGATCTTCTACAGGTCCCAACAACATGGGAATATCAAAGGTTTGGTGAGCGAAATCCACCACCCAAGGACTTAACTCTAGTCCTAACGCATCAAATCCGGCCCATTTCATCAAAGCGACCGAACCACCGTGAGCGCAACCCAACTCCAAAACTTTGCCCGGGGGTAGGGTATAAGCCATGAGAGTATGTAACCAGTAAAGACATCTTTCGGGTAAATCCTGTCGTGAACGTTGACGGATATCGGGATAACCGTGTTTGTCAGTTTGATAGGATAACCAGTATTTTTTACTATAAAATTCATCTCGATCATTTTTAACCCGAATTTCATCAAGGGTTAAATCCTGATTTAGTACCAATGTTCCACACTGAGAACAGAGACTGTAATCAGAGGAAAATTCCTGCAAATTTTGATTTCCGCACCAACAGACTTTAGAGTTCATAGAAATTGTTGTAGGTAAAAGTAATTGTAGATCAAACCTGAAAAAGGAAGTTTATTAACGAATAATCAGTCTTTGACCGATCTTGCCTAGACTGAAAATCAATATAGCAATTCTTATATTTTGACATTTCGACACTGTGGGGATTCAGAAATCAGTTCCTGACTCCTCCGATATCAGTAAATTCAGTCGATTCCCAGTTACCTGATTGTCTAAGGAATTTTAGTGAACTTGTTGCTAAAATCCAAGAATCGTAAAAGTTAACCAATTTATCTATTTTATCGAGAGATAAAGCATTTCTACAGATAATATAATTTTGCTCTAGAAAAATTTTCTGAGGATCAGAAACTTGACCGAGATGACCAAAGTATTCTAGTTTATTTGGCTTGAAGAATTTGCTAAAAAGTCCCAACATATCTAATCTGAATCTCCTTGATGTAATTATTAACTCAACTTGGCTGTTCTGAGAAGCCGTTTGGAAAACTCTCTGAAACCTCCTAGAGATAAAAGTGATAAAAATTTTCGGTCGCTAAAAGCTAACCAGATTATACTAAGAGGATCGCATCAGAATTTCATAATAGGTTCTCAAGAAATTAAATGGAAAGCAATCGCTAATAAACCTCCCAAAATTAACGCAATTCTTAAAACCCTTAAAATATTGGCACTAATAAAACCTAAATAGCCAACAATGCCAAAAATAAGAGCGAGTGATACTAGATTACCTCCGAGAACAAAAAAGAAGTTATTATTAACTTCATAGTACCAAGAGGTTATGGTTGCCACTAAAGGATAAGTGTACCTTGAATTAACCAGAAAAACAAGAGTTAAGCCAGAAAGTAATCCGAGGATTGGGAAAAACAGATACTTAAGCTTAAACCAAGCCGTTCTCAGCCTCCAAATCGGACTAGATTGCATCGTATAAAGTGTAGTTTTAGCTTCTTGAAGTTCCTGTTGTTTTTGCTTTAATTTTTCGTTGAGCAGATACAATGGTTCTTCAAAAAATTCCCCGTTGAGGTTGACATCGTATTTTAAGGGAGCGACATCTTGAGTTTGGTTAGTTTGCTCATCAATTGGATGATCTTGAATGGGAGACGGTACATCCTCTCCAGAAGATAAGTCCTGGCATTGTACCTGCTTAAGTTCTTGATTTAATAATAACTGCTGAGATAGAGCCTGCATTTCCCGGAGTTCTTGCCAGAGTGGATGTGCTGTAGATTTTTGCTCATTCTTGAGGCGTTCGGCAGTCACTATCAGGGTATCCTTGATCGTATCGGCCATTGTTTGCCAAGAAAATTTCTGACTTTGCTCTAAACCCTGCTCAATTAATAGTTTACGAACTTCAGGAATCTGAACCTTACCCAGTGCCTCCACCATTTCTTCAACTTTATACTCATCAACATAGATCGCTGCTTCCCCAGCAACTTCTGGGATCGAGGAATTTCTACAGGTTATCACTGGACAACCACAGGCCATCGCCTCCGCAATCGGTAAACCAAATCCTTCGTAAAGGGAAGGATAAACAAGAGCAATTGCACCCGAGTAAGCTACTGAGAGTTCAGGGTCTTCAAGTCTTAATAAATGAACAGAATTGTTATCGATTAATTCAGATAATTCTGGTTCTAAATCGGGTTGTCCACCGACACAAACGATAGAAAATTTCTCCAGTTCTGGTAAATTCTGAAAGGCTTTGAAAAACAAGATGGCATTTTTATATCCATCTAAACTCATACGAGAACCCACGAATATAAAGTAAGGATTTTGAAGAGAGTATCTAACTCTAAAGTTAATAATTTCTTCAGTACTTGATGGAAAGAAAAAGTCTCGATCAATACCGCAATGGGCAACATTTACTGATTCTGACAATATTTCTGGGAAAAACCTGATTAAATCATCAGCCGTATTCTGCGAGATTGCTAAATATTGACAGGCATGACGAATGCCTAAGTGCTTCTCTCTCCACATCGGCTCTTTTAGATTAGCTTCTATCACTTCAGGCACCATATCATAGGCCAGTAAGACCGAAGGCGTGGTTATAGGAGTAGTGTAGTAGGTGGAGATAAACAAATCTGCCTTGGCTTCATCACAAACAAACTGTAACATCTGTGAGTCCAGACCGCTATCTTCATAGTTATAAGCTTTCAGGTTACGATATCTAATATTTTCAAATTTTGGTGCCGTATTATCTCGGTCTAAAACCACAATATTGTGGGCAAAGTCCGATCTATTCCATTGTTCTAAGACAGCAGACCACATCCTGGCAATTCCAGTGTTATTCAACTGGAAAAATACCCCATCAAGTACAATTTTAGGAAAAATATGTCTGTACTTTTCTTGGAACAACAATATTTCTTTTTTTTCTTTTTGGTTTAATAAAACACCTTGATACTGTAGATCATCAAATTGGCGCTCTACACTGGAAGTTTTGGCAATATATACTCTGGGAATATTATACTCATCACAGATCAAATTACATTCCTGTCCCGCTCTGTCAGGCGCCCCATGCTCTAATCCTTTGGGATTGAAATAGTAGAGTCCCAAGATTTCTGGGATCAGCCGCATCTGTTCCCCTTGACTGCCAATCCTTAACCAAAATTCATAATCACCGGCGCATTTAAATTCCTCTCGAAAATAGCCATATTTTTCATGTAACGATTTTCTCCACATTGGTTGTGAACCGACACAGCATCCTAGGGTCATTTGTTCGTAAGAGTAATCAGGCCAATTCCATTTTCTATCTGCCTGAGTTGTAGCAAATCTGTCATTAGCGGCCATTGTGATTAGTTGGTCTGTGTACACCAAGCTAATATCGCTATTACAATCTAAATAATTGGCCATAATTTCCAACGCATCACAACGGTGTCGATCATCAGTGTTGGTATTAGTTATATATTTGCCTCTAGCCATTTTAATCGCTCGATTCCAAGCTGTATAAAGCGGCTCACGCTCTGACGTTCGTTCGTAAATAATATTCGGATATAAAGATTGAAACTTCTCTACAATTTCTCGTTCATTTTCCTGAGATGCACTATCTATTACTATGATTTCTAAATCATCTTGCTGATAAAGTGTTTGCTCTACTAAGTTTTGTAAGCATCCCTGAATAAAAAATTCAGAGTTATAGGTTGACACTATTGCTGAAACCTTAAATATTTTATCTTTTGATACTAAATCTCTATCTCCATATAGCGATTGATCATAAGCTAACTCCACTGACTTTAAAGATACTTTCTCTGGTTGATCATCACGGCTTATATCTAACACAAATTTATTATTTATCCATTTTAGGATAGTGTCGATCCTGTTCTCTATTAAATGTTCTCTATGACAAATTTTGTATCCTTCATCAGCAATGAATTTGGCAAGCTCTATGTTATCTCTCAAATATTCTAGTTTTCCAATTAAATCCTCAGAATTTTCTGGATCGTAGTACACTAGGTGCTGGAAATTCTTAAATAACTTATTAGACTGTTCTCCGACAATTTTATTTTGCAAAAGAACTCCCCCACATCCCATGATCTCGAAGGGTCTAGAGGTTAAAGTATAGGATAGTGATGGCAGATTGAGCAAAAATTTATGCTCCCTCAACTCCTGAGTATAAAATTCTACAGCTTTCTGTGGAGTAGAAAATTGATTGTAATCAAAGGAACAGATTTTAACGTTATCTTTTTGAGCTAATTTTTTAATAAAATCTTGCCTTTGATCATATGCTTGGCATCCAAAATACTTAGTCGCATTGCCTCGAAAGAAAGCGAAATCTGATCTAGCAATATAAGATTTATTATTGTTGAAATAAAAAGAATCGATGGCAAATGGAATAAAAATTGTTGGCTTAGTTATTTGATGTTGTGTCCTCAAAAAACCTAAGTCTGGCTCGTGATTACAGATGAGAGCATCTAAGCAATTGGAAGCAGTAGCAATAGCCGATGAAAATAAATTTTTCCACGCTAAAGTACGATTCACGATAGGGGCTGAACAATGTTCTTGTAATATACCTAACTTTAATATAGGGGAATTCGACCAACGTTCTTGCCAACGCCCAGTTTGATGAAGTGGTTGCGAGTGCCAATCAAACCCTAGCATTAAAATTAAATCAGATTCTGGATTACCCAAATATTCAAAGAGTCCATCGTCATCTTTCGGCTCTAAATCTCCCCAATTTGCTTTTGGAGAAAATACCCTATTTAACAATCCATGTCTTCTCAGACTGTTGATCCATCCTTGAGAAGCATTCCATCCGTGAAACCCAGTGGTTTGTAAAACCACGTCAATACGAGGCCTATCTTGGGAAAAATGAGAAGCAAAATTATTTTCTCTGCTTATTTCCAATTGTGACATGAGTTATATCGTCTCCAGCTTTCTCAATAGCTATCTTATGCAGGGTAAGCGCATTTTAACAATCCTTGACAAAATGAACCTTATGTGGGTTGCCTACCCAGAGGGAGATTCAGCTATATTTGAGTAGAACTTGTCATCTCAATCGTTAAGCAACAATCGACCAAATAGGTCAAGTTCGTAACTATTCTGATTGACTGGTATCATTTCAAATGCCTACACAGTGAGCAACCCACAAAATTAGCCAATTGTCAACAGCGTTTGAGATGCGCTTACCCTGTATTTTATCTCACTTTCTTCTAAGTTTTTTAGAGAGTAGGCTTAAAACATTTAAAATAAATTATCATAGTTTAAAAAATAATTAAATTATATTATAGATCATTTTTTTGAGGAACTAAATTTCCGAAATTCAGTCACTGCCCCTAGAAGGTCTATACTTCGATTTCTATACCCGTTTCCGTTTAGCCAGTCGCTGGTTAAAGCCTCTCTCAATTGACACAATGGAGTATTGATTCCAATAATCTGCATTGAGGCTAGGACGAATTTACCTGTGGAATATTCAGGAGCTATTGGCCAGTAAACAGCGTAGAATCAAGTTACACTTCATTTATAGGAGAAAGGCTGTAAATTATGGAATAGACAAAGACTCTTGTTTTGGGTTGCGGTTATCTTTAAGCTCAGTTATTGCAAAAGGTGTCGTTTTCCGCTTAAATAGACTTGGTATGACAATACGGATGATTGTCCATAACTGGAAAAACCATAGAAGTGAAAAAGACTAAGGACTTAACCATATATGAAAAAATTGAAGTTAGCTGTATTTGATTTAAGTGTAGGCTTGGCCCTCACCCTTCTGGTCACGGCCTGTTCTGGTTCTGAAGTTTCTCAAACAACTTCTTCCCCCGTTACTAATAGTCCATCACCTACTGTTGAGACTGCCCCCACCGAAAAATCCGCTGCTTCCTCACCTTACGGTGTTGATTTTTCCAAAGACACAGCCAATGTTTCGTTAGAGGGGTTTAGCTTTCCAGAAGATTGGGGTCGCTGGACTGATGGTTCCCCTGCCTCGATTAAGTTTGTTCAAAACCTACCCAGTTCTTTTGAGCTTATTTTCAAGGCCGCAGCTTTTGGTCCCAATGTTAACAAGGATATCATTATCAGCGTCGGCTCTCAGCAGCAAAAAATCCAATTAACGGATAAAGCAGCGGAAATTAAAGTCAAATTTACCGGAGTACCCGCTAATGAACGAACGATAACTTTCACGATTCCCGAACCTACCAGTCCCAAGCAACTTGGAGAAAAAGATGAAAGGAAATTAGGAATTGCTTTCAACACTTTGAACATTGTGGAAACAAAATAACTTTTATCTCTCTTTCGTCGGAAAGTCTTGCTATTTAATTAAGTTATCAATCTCTTGTCTAGACTAAAATAGTAAGATTCTCCTCGGAAAATTAATAACACTTCAAGAGGCTAGTTTTTTGATTCTAGGGATTTTTCCTTGTCTCCTAATTCCCAGTAATTGAGCAGGATGGCATTAACTATATTACCGATCACATTTAATACGGTTTTAAAGCCATCGGTCAACCGATCGACCCCCGCTACTAAAGCCACTCCCTCTAATGGTAAACCCGCTGCCGATAATACGGTAGTCATGGTAATTAATGCGCTGCCCGGAACCCCTGGGGTACTAAAAGAAACCAATAAACCACTCAATGCGATCGCTAATAACAAAGAGGGACTTAAAGGAACTCCGTACACCTGAGCGATAAAAAGAGCATTAAATCCCTGTAAAATTGCCGAACCATCGCGTTTTAGTACCGTTCCCAAGGGAATAGCGAAACTGGCGATATCTTCGGGTAAACCGTATTCTTGAATTTCCCGCAAAACCACGGGTAAAGCAGCGTTAGAACTAGCAGTACCGAAAGATAAGGATAAAGACTCCGATAAAGAGCTAAAAAAGCGTCGAGGCTCTCCTTTGAGGGCAAAAAGGAGCAAAACATACACCCCAATCATCAAGGCGCTGGCCAAAAACAGACCAAAAACATAGAAAAAAAGTCTCGCCACTAATTCTAATCCCTGGGTGGCGATAACCGAAGCAATCAGAGCAAATACCCCCACAGGTGCTAGATAAAGAATCACCGATAGGATTCTCTCGCTGATTAGATAAAGACTGTCTATCAACAGAATAAAAGGTTTTGCCCCCTCTTTAGCCAGTCCGATGCCGATACTAAATAAAACTCCCGTCACGATTACCTGTAAAAGATTGCCCCCGGTAAGAGCTTCTAGGGGATTAACCGGGATTAAGCTAATCAGCCAATCTCTCAAGGATACCGGTGTATTGGTGGTCATGGCGGCATTAGTGGCAAATCCCTCTAAACCTATCCCCGGTTTTAATAACAACGCCGTCGCCATGCCGATTAACAGAGCAAGTGTACTGGTTAGCAGATAGCCAGTCATCAATCTGAGTAAATATCTACCGATCCGCGCAGCATTCTGTACCCGGGTTAATCCTAAAATAAGGGAAGAAAAAACGATCGGAACCACCACAAATTGAATTAAGCGCAGAAAAACCTCTCCCACCGGCGCGAGAATATAGTCATCTAAAGGTAGGATTAGCGCGGGAAAAAAACCATTGAGCAGCGCACCGAAAACAATTCCCGCACCCAGGGCGACTAAGATCAGAGTAGATAAATTCATGAGGTTAAGTTGAGAATTCCGAGACTAATTTGGGGCAGTATAGCACTAGGCTAATCTCATCGAACCCTTCTGTCATCTCCAGTTTGACATCTGGTTAGTTCGATGATACCATAGAGACTCATGGTTTTATGAACAACTCAAATCTACCATTAAGGCATTAATATTATGGCTGATGTTCTAAGAGAATTTGAAAAAAAACAACAGAAAAATATACTTAAAGAAGAATTATCCAAACAACAAATATCACAAATAAGATCAAACATTGAAAGAATAATATCCAGCTATAGACACATTTGGGATATTTACACAGAACTTTTGCAAAATAGCGCCGATGCTATTATAGAAAAATTTGGAGAAGACAAAATCGAGCAAGGTCGCATCGAGTTAGAAATAAATACGGAGCAAAGAGAAATCATCATCACAGATAACGGTATTGGTATAGAAGAATCAGAAATATCTAAGATTTTAGTTAATGGTAAATCTTTAAAAAGAGAGAAAAATACTGGAAAATTTGGATTTATGGGTTATGGATTTACCTTTGTTGCTTTTCAAAGTAATTTATTGAAAATTGAGAGTATCAAAGACGGGATAAAAGCATCAAGAACCTATAGAGATTTATATCACTTTATCTACTCTAAATCAGAGTTGCCAAATTCAGAAGAAGAAGAAATTGACCAGAAATCTCAATCAACTTCAGAAGAATCTCAAACAAAGATAACTGTTAAATTTCCTAAGGATTTTCCCAATGAAGTAGTAGAGGAAACACTATCAACAGCTTTTAATTTTGCCAAATGTGAAAAAACCATCGAGGCAATTTTGAGAACAAGATCTGTGGTTGGAACCCTAGATAAAGTCTTCTCTTCAAAAGAGTATTTTCAATTTAGCCTTAAGGTAGATGGTCAGAAGTTTAAAATTAAAACTGGCTATTTAACCGTCAGGGAAATTGTTCGAGAAGTGGTTGGAATTGAGCAATCATTTTATAATAGACTAGACGAGTACGAAACTTTGATAAAATTAGGTGATGACAAGTTCTCCCAAACACAAAAAGAGGCTGCTTTTAAAGCCAATCTTCTAGACGAAAAAATAGATGAAATTGAATTTGGTTCTAAAAATCCTTTGTCCGCAAGAATTTTAATTTCTGCTACCAGTAAGAACTTTATCAATAAATTTAATGAAAGATTCCATAATAATGATATATCTACTGACTTTAAGATAGAACACGGATGCTGGTTGGCAATAAATGGAATGCCTACGGGAATTTGCATACATCCATTTGATGACAGTAATTACTTTCCCTACACGGTTTTAGTAGATATAAAAGATAATTCAATTCGTACGGAGTTAGACTCAGGTAGAAAAGGAATTAGTCCTTATCGAATGAAACAGATATCGGATAAAGTATTTGAGATACTTAAAGACAGAAACTATATTAAATATCGTCGCTACATAGTTGAAGGAGATACTAGAACAAGAATTAGCGATCCTTTTTATATACCTTATGAAAAATTAAATGATAAATTGAAAGAAAAAAGATACTTTGAATCATCTTTAACTCAAAAGTATTTACCTCCCCTAGAAGAGCAGGAGGTTCTTGGCCTTTTTATTGAAATTGTTGCTAAGAATCTTCTGAAAGGCTATGAATTAAAAATACTGTCAGGCTATCAAGTTTATGATGGTTTGTACTATTATAATTTAACAGAGTCTCAAGATATATATTATTCAAATGACAATCAACTAGGAATACATAAGACAATTTTTACAACTTATGGAAGCAGTCTAAGAAAAGACATCTTGATAGAATTTAAGAGAAATTTACAAGACATTTATCCAGATATTAATAATAATAAAAAAGATGCCAATCATATTGATATATTGGTGTGTTGGGATGTAGAATTTGAAAATAAGAATAAACTTCAAAAGGAAAAAGGTGATATATTACTGGAAAGAGACATAATGAGAAATGTTTTTTACGGTGTTACACATAATTTAACCGTAACAGGAAGACAGCAGGCATTGCCAATTATCGAACTTAAAAAGGTCTTAGAAATATTATTTAACTACACAGACAAGAATTTATAAGACAGTACAAACTTGAGAGAATCTCATCGAACCCTTCTGTCATTTTTTGCCACAAAAGGGAGAGATGAGCCAATAAAAGCCCATCTCTTGCTAATTTATCCCTATACTTTAGTGACAGCCAAGAAGACTTTACTTGTTACCATTACCCTGCATAGCTAAAACCGCATCGCGTAGTTTATCCGGCACTTCTTGCAGGTGATCCTCATCCCACTGGAAGAAACCGACACCCATAGTCAAAGAACGCAATTCAACGATAAAATCGTGCATTTCCGCTTGGGGTAGATAGGCCGTCACCTGATCCCAACCTTTCCACTCCTCAGAAGCTTCAAAACCCTGAATTTGACCGCGTTTACCACTAATTAACTGTAAAACCTTGGCGGTGTATTCTGAGGGAGCGAGAACCGTCACCGATAGAATGGGTTCTAATAAGACCGGATGACATTTAGGCAGTCCCTCCGTCATCGCTAGACGGGCCGCTTGTTTAAAAGCTTGTTCGGAACTATCGACACTGTGATAGGAACCATCGGTGAGGGTGACATCAATATCCACCACGGGGAAACCCAACGGACCATGACCGAGATATTCCCGCACTCCCGTTTCCACCCCGGGGATATACTGTTTGGGGACGACACCACCGACAATGCTTTCATGGAAGTGGAAACCTTCCCCCCGGGCCAAGGGTTTAATATCGAGATACACATCACCAAAAGCACCGTGGCCGCCGGTTTGGTGTTTATAACGTCCGTGGGATTTGGTGCTGGTTTTAATCGTTTCCTTGTAGGGAACTTGGGGTAAATGGGTGGTCATCGGTAGATTATACTTGCGTGCTAGGCGATCGAGGGCTACTTGCAGATGAATTTCTCCCTGTCCCCAGAGAATCACTTCTTTAGTGTCGCCGTGTTGTTCCCAGTAGAGGGAAGGATCTTCTTCGATCAGTTTCGTCAAAGCTGAACTTAATTTAACTTCATCCTTGCGATTGACGGCGGCAATAGCGAGAGCAAAGACGGGTTTAAGCTGTAATCCTTTGGGAAGATCGGGTTTTTGACTGCCGCTGCTAACCACTTCTCCGGTGGCGATTCCCTCCAAACGACCGAGAGCGACAATTTCCCCCGCTTGGGCCTGCTGTAGGGGTTGTTGTTGTTGTCCCATGAGACGATAGATACCACCAATCCGCACACCGTTTAAGGCCATGCCATCGTTAAGGGTTCCCTGCCAGATTCGCCCTAGGGAGAGGCGACCGCCCTGGGGAGTAAAATAGGTTTTGAGGATTTGTACCACTGCATCTCCATCCGCACTGGGATCGAGACCGCGACGATTGGCGGTAATTGTCGGGGCCGGTGCTTCTTCCACTAAAGCGGTGAGGAGATGACGCACACCATAGTCCCGTTCCGCCATACCGAAGAACACGGGTACTATCTGATCGGCTCCCAGTTCTTGTTTTAAGTCTTGGAGAATTTCTTCCCGGGAGGGGTTAATATCTTCGAGGAGTTCTTCTAAAAGATGATCGTCAAATTCGGCGATCGTTTCTAGCATTTCTTGTCGAGCAATCTGTTCTTCTTCCTTGAGGTGGTCGGGTAAAGCTACAGGGTCGGCGGGACTGTTAGCATGGTAATGATAAGCCTGTTCGTTGATTAAATCGATAAATCCGATAATTTCGTTATTCTGACGGATGGGATATTGTTGGGGAACGAGGGGACGACTAGAAACGGATTTGAGAGCTTGTAGGACTTCGTTAAAGTGACTATTACAGCGATCCATCTTGTTGATGAAGATTAGATGCGGAATTTCCCAATCATCGAGGAATTTTAGCAAGGGAGCCAGGGTGAGAACTCGATCGACTACCGGTTCACAAACGATAATAGCAGCACCGGCCCCGACGAGGGCATTATAGGTTTCACTGGCAAATTCGATCGAACCGGGGCAATCGAGAAAGGTAAAATTTAGGTCTTGGTATTGACTATGGGCAACGGAAACTTCTACACTCATCTGTCGATCCCGCGCTTGCGTGGAACTATCAGCGACGGTATTGCGATCGCTGATTTTGCCTTTTCTGGTGATCGCTCCTGTGACGAAAAGTAAACTTTCCAGTAAGGAGGTTTTTCCACTGGAGTAGGGGCCGACAAGGGCCACATTACGGGTGTTTGCTCCGATACTTTGATTCATACAGATACCCCCAACAATGATTTAGTGATTAGTTGTGGCGATTGGACGATATTTACACTCGATCGCCCTTGGGAAATATACTGTCATAGCACTGAAAATTACTCTCAGGACGTATTTAGAAGTGAAAGGCCTGTCTTGCCATAATTTTGCCCAGTGCTACAGGTGTATTCTTTCCTACTCTTCACCCTAACTCAGTCTCAAGCATTACATCCCATTCTCGCAATCTCTTGTAAAATCTCGCCTACTTTTAGTTAAGGAACTTGAATAAATGTTAACTAGGGTTTGCTAAATAAGTTTTTCGTGGGTGTGGGGTGTGGGCTTCGGCCGTGAGCTCAGCCGAACGGGTGTGGGGTGTGGGGTGTGGGGAAATGGGGAAATGGGGAAATGGGGAAATGGGGAGAATAAATAAAAATAATCTCCTGTCTCCTGAATCGGAGTCTCCTGAATCGGAGTCTCCTACCTCCAGGAAAAATTTTTTCAGCAAATGTTAACTAAGCTGTTGACTATCGAGAGTCTTTCTCATCAACCGGATTTACAAAAACGAGAGGCAGCCTGATATAGTGAGAGGTCGGGATGATGTTTATCAAGCAATTTTTATGTTAAAAGCTGGAATCGTGGGACTGCCAAATGTGGGGAAATCGACCCTATTTAACGCTCTGGTGGCTAATGCTAAGGCGGAGGCCGCTAATTTCCCCTTTTGTACCATTGAACCGAATGTGGGTGTGGTATCCGTCCCCGATGAACGTCTGGAGGTTTTGGCTAAAATCTCTAATTCTGAGAAAATCGTGCCGACGCGGATTGAATTTGTCGATATCGCCGGATTAGTCAAGGGTGCCAGTCGCGGGGAAGGATTGGGTAATCAATTTTTGGCTAATATCCGGGAAGTGGACGCGATCGTTCATGTGGTGCGCTGTTTTGATAATGATGATATTATTCATGTTTCCGGTTCCGTGGATCCGGCCCGGGATATCGAGGTGATTAATCTAGAGTTAGCTCTAGCGGATTTGGGACAGGTGGAGAAGCGGGTGGAACGTTTACGCAAACAGGCGAAAAATAGCAAGGAAGCCGCCGAAGAATTGGCTATCCTTGAAAAAATCCTAATTTGTCTTAATGACGGTATTTCGGCGCGAAAAGTGGATTTAAGCAAAGAGGAAGAAGAATTAATTAAAAATCTCGGTTTATTGAGTCGGAAACCGATTATTTATGCCGCTAATGTGAGCGAAGATGATCTGGCCACGGGTAACGATTGGGTAGAAAGTGTCCGTCAAATTGCCCAAGAGGAACAGGCCAAAGTTGTGATCGTTTCTGCTCAAGTAGAATCGGAATTAGTGGAATTGTCGGAGGAAGAAAGAAAAGATTTTCTCGGTTCTTTAGGAGTAGAAGAAGGGGGATTAAAATCTTTAATTAAAGCTACCTACGAGTTATTAGGACTGCGTACCTATCTCACCACTGGCCCCCAAGAAACCCGCGCATGGACGATTATTTCTGGGATGAAAGCACCCCAAGCAGCCGGAGTTATTCACTCGGATTTTGAACGGGGTTTTATTCGTGCGGAAACTGTGTCTTATCAGGATTTAGTTAATAGTGGCACGATGAGCGCCGCTAAAGAAAAAGGTTTAGTCAGAAGTGAAGGCAAGGAATACATTGTTCAAGAGGGTGATGTTTTACTATTTCGTTTTAATGTATAGCTAAAAATAAGTCAGGTGAGTGTCACCCACCTGATCAAAAGGCTGAATAATTAGCCTTGTCAAATTGAAAGATGCTCCGAATTTCTGCCCTAAACAATCTCTCAGCTTTTTGGTTCTTCCGAACTTACACTGTAGAAAATTCCCCAAGCTCCCTCTCTGTCCAGCAATGCTCTAAAGTTGATAAATATCAATCTAACAAAAACTCAAAGCCCTATTGTACAAGCTTTACAAGCATGAGTTGTTGATAGTT
>NZ_JBLZRT010000109.1:0-16854 GCF_048564745.1 Microcystis sp. | reverse complement strand
CCTTATCCTGACTTGATTTCAGTTTTTTCTTTGTCAGTAAGGGTGTCAACAAGGAATATTACAAATTGTTAACCGAGTCTTGAAAGCCTTGTGCCACAAAGGTTTGAAATGTTAAGAAAGATGTGACTAAAGGACAGCTTGATAAGGGGGGTGCCGATCCCCCCTTAATCCCCCCTTGATAAGGGGGGCATCTGACAACTTTTAACGCCTACCTACTTAATTACTTTCAATTTACACCCAATCACTGATAACTGATGACCGATAACCAAAAAAACCCCAATCGGTCTATCCTATAGGTAGGTCAGACGGGATCAGGGTTTATTGAAAGCGGTTTTACTTATAAAGTTCCGTCGCTAGACGAAAAGCCAAAATCCCGGGGATTAAAGCAATTACCAGAGCGACTAAAACTTGAGTATCAGAAAGCATTGCTGATTATCTCCTCATAAAGATATTCATCCAATACTTTCCGACATCATCGGGGTTCTCTGCATCATTTCGTTACAAGACTTCATATCTCCCCACCCCCGATGACGGTTATCTCCCCTAGAAAAGAAAGTTGTAAAAGCGTTAAGCTGAGGTATTGCCATGATTACATTTATTTTTACCTGCGGCCTCAATGTTAGACTCGCTCCTTGATTCATCTCTAACCCTTAGTCTAAAAACCCCGTTAATTCTGTTGGTTCTCATTGCCCTAGAAGCGGTATTATCAGCAGATAACGCCATTGCTCTCGCTTCCATAGCACAGGGATTAGGAGATCATCAGCGTCAACGTCAGGCCCTGAATATTGGCTTAGTTTTCGCCTATATTCTCCGTATGGTCTTGATTCTTACCGCCACCTGGGTGGTTAAATACTGGCAGTTTGAACTTTTGGGAGCAGTATATTTGCTCTGGTTAGTCTTTAATTACTTTGCCTCCCCCGAAGACAAAGACCACACCCATCATAGTCTCAAGTTTCAATCTCTCTGGCAAGCTATCCCCCTAATTGCCGTTACCGATTTAGCTTTTTCCCTCGATAGTGTCACCACCTCCATCGCCGTGGCCGATGATACTTGGTTGATCCTGCTTGGTGGTACGATCGGAGTAGTTACCCTGCGCTTTATGGCGGGTTTATTTATTCGCTGGTTAGAGGAATACACCCACCTAGAAGATGCTGGTTTTGTCACCGTCGGTTTGGTGGGTTTAAGATTGTTGTTGCGGGTGATTAGTCCCGATTTTGTGCCGCCGGAATGGATTATGATTAGTTTAATTGCTATCCTCTTTGCTTGGGGTTTCTCAAAACGCAACGATCGAGAACCAATAGAGAGTGATCCCATCCAATCTGATGAATTGCCATAAAATAATCATCAGGAGTCAGTAATCAGTGATCGGATTTGAGTTTTCAGTTCACTGATTACTGTTTACTGTTCACTGTTCACTGAAAAGAGAATCCCTAGAAGATCATGTCATCTTTACCGACTCCATCTGCTGATACCTTAGAAAATTCTACTCGATCGCCCTCTTGGAAAATTAAACTCCTCTACGATGGAGAATGTCCCCTCTGCTTGCGGGAGGTTAATTTTCTGCAAAAACAGGATGCTGGGAGAGGATTAGTTGCTTTTGTCGATATTGCCGCCGAAAACTATAATCCGGAGGAAAATGGCGGTATTTCCTTCGCGGCAGCCATGGGACGAATCCACGCCGTACTAGCTGATGGTACTATTATCCAAAATGTGGAAGTGTTTCGCCAAGTCTATGATATTTTGGGCATTGGTTGGATTTATGCCGCTACCAAATGGCCGGTTATCGGGTTTCTAGTGGATATTATCTATGAAATTTGGGCTTCTTGGCGATTAACCTTAACCGGAAGACCGAATTTAAAAACAATCTTAGCAGAGCGTCAAAAACGTCTGGAATGCAACTCATCAAATCGTTGTTCTCGCTGAGTTAAAATCTTATAACCCCCACACCCCACTCAGAATCACCCCTTGGGATGTGATACTAAATCCGTTGAGTATAGGCTACTTATAAGGACAGGCAAAAGGCAAAAGGAGAAATAAATAATCAGTTTTTAATAACCAGATTTAATGTGATAATTCTGCCTAGTAAATAAATGGTACTTTATTTTCTTGCCAGTCCCTGACTGCGACCGATGATCGCCCAGAGATAGCTAATTGCTGAGGCCAAAAACGCGAGGGAAATACTTTCTTTGACGATAAAAATACCCAGACCGATCAGCACACAGGGAACGAAGGTACTTCCCTGACTGGTTAGAATAGTGGCGATGGTCGGCACACTGGTCAACCCGTAGGCGAACGCAAAGCGCTCGCTACGCGAGAACGCACACCAAACCCCCACCAGAATCAAAAACACGCTGACGATAACGATCAGACTTGTCACGGTACTACTGGCGAACAGGGGAACGTAAATACCGATATTATCGCTGCCGTTGGCGACGGTTAACGCGGCCACGCTATAGGTGCGCGGGTCAAACCAACCACCGAAGGGTTTACCCTGAGCTACGCCGAAGGGGGAATGTTTCGCACCCTCTAGGTCCAATTCGACATTCTCCGGCTCTTCCTCCTCCTCCTCTTCTTTGAGAAGGGAAACGATGCCGAGAATCACAGGAACGAGGCCTAGATAGCGAATCCATGGGGTAGGGATGAGAAAGCAGCCGAAAAACCCCGCTAAACTGGCAATAACAAGCAGACTAAAGCCGATATACTGACCGATGACGATATCGCGACGACGGAAGAGTTTTCCCGTTTGGCTGAAGAGAATCGTCAGGATCAATATATCGTCGAGGTTGGTGGCGACGAATGCCGCTACACCGGTGGATATCGCGATCACAATCTCGATCATGGTTTTTTCCTTAAGATGGCCGTCGGGTTCGTCCGTTCGTTATACCTTGTTCGGCTTTTCCTTCAAAGGTTCGGCAACGGAAGAATTTTACTACCTATCCCGATGGAGAAACTGTATTTCCCACGACCGATCGCTTTATCCCGGTGCGGGATGGAAAAAGAAAGCAAGGGTGATCACTGCGTAGGTGGCGACGAGTAATATACCCTCTAGCCAGTTCGAGCGACCGTCGTTACTGATCGAGTTAGTCAGCCAGACGGCGACGGCGACGGCGACCAATTCAAAGATGTCGAAATCGAGAGCCATCGGCTGACCGATGAAATAACCCGCGATTACGAGAACCGGTGCGACAAAAAGTGCGATTTGCAGACTCGAACCCACCGTCACGGAAACCGCCAGATCCATTTTGTCTTTTAAGGCGACCCTAACCGCGGTGGCGTGTTCGGCCGCGTTGCCGATAATTGGCAGCAGGATCACCCCCGTGAAAAGGGTCGTTAATCCTAATTTATGCGTGGCTTCCTCTAGGGTATTAACTAATAATTCCGATTCGACCGCCACCCCGATCGTCACCAGCAGTAATATCCCCACCCAGAGCCAGAGATTCGGCTTTTTTACGCTTACCGCTTCCCCCGACTCTTGATCGAGATCGGCGACCCCCACCTCGTAAAGATAGGTGTGGGTCTTCATCGAAAACAGCAGACTCAGGCAATACACAAAAATTAATACCGCCGCCACCGCTACCGAGAGACGCTGTAGGACGCTCTCCTCGATTGCGGCGGAGGTGTATTGAACGGTCGTGGGTAGGAGGATTGCTGCCACGGCGAGATTCATCGACGAGGAATTTAAACGGGCGGTCACGGGCTGGAATTTCTGTTCTTTATAGCGTAAGCCGCCGAAAAACATCGATAAGCCCGTTACCAGCAGCAGATTCCCGATAATCGAACCGGTAATCGTCGCTTTCACCACCTCGATCAAACCCTCTTCCAGGGCGGCGTAGGCGAGAATTAATTCGGTGGCGTTGCCGAAGGTGGCGTTCATTAAACCGCCAAGATTAGGACCGACCACGACGGCGATTTCCTCGGTTGCCTTTCCCATGTAAGCGGCCAGGGGAACGATCGCCAGACAGGCGCTCAGGAAAACGATCGTCACGTCCCAATGGAGGAAATTCCAGGCGATCGAGATCGGGACAAAAACCAACAAAATAGCGAAAATCCAGTCCTTTCTATTCATAGCAATGGGTGTCTCGGCATAAAACCGCGCACGGTTTTGAAAAACAGACTATCGACTTTTTTCTGTTTCAATTACCCAAATCGCCCGGTAATATACTCCCGGGCCTCGTCGGTTTGCGGATTGCCGAACATAACTTCCGTGGGGCTAAATTCGACTAATTTTCCCCGGCGTTTCCCGGACCGATCGGTTTCGGTGTTAAAAAATGCCGTCCAGTCGGCGATCCGCGATGCCTGCTGCATATTGTGGGTGACGGTGATGATCGTGTAACTTTCCTTCAGTTGTAGGCACAATTCCTCCACCTGACGGGTAGAGATGGGATCGAGGGCCGAACAGGGTTCATCCATCAATAAAACATCTGGCTTCATAGCGGTCGCAACGCGCTCGCTACGCGAGATCGCACGGGCAATACAGAGACGCTGTTGCTGTCCCCCCGATAGTGCCGTTCCTTTTTCTTTCAGTTTGTCCTTTACTTCCTCCCAGATCGCCGCCTGCCGCAGGGAATACTCGACCAATTCATCAAGATTTCCCTGATAACCGTTGGTTCGAGGCGCGTAGGCGATATTCTCGTAAATGCTCTTGGGAAAAGGGTTGGGACGTTGGAAAACCATCCCCACCTGTCGCCGCAACTTGACCGCATTGACCTGCGAATCGTAAATATTCTGATTTCGGTACAGTAGTTTTCCCTCCACCTTGGCGCCGGGGATCAGATCGTTCATTCGGTTAAAGCAGCGCAAAAGGGTACTTTTCCCGCAACCGGACGGCCCGATAAAGGCGACGATTTTTCGTGCGGGAATTTTAATATGAACGTCCAGAAGAGCAAGAAATCCATTATAAAAAACTTTCACTCCTTCCGCCTCGAAAACACTGTGATCGGCGTTAAGGTGGGTAGTCATGGCAAAAATTCTCCTGAGTGTGATTAAACGACTGGTTAAGAGGGAAAAGTGGAGCCATCAAGGTTGACTCGATTGGGAATAATGTTGACGTAGATAGATAGCGATGGCGTTGAGGGCGAGAATTAACAGGATCAGAACGATAATCGCAGCCGCCGCAGCATTGGCGAAACCTGGTTCGGGACGGGTGATATAGCTGAAAATTTGAATCGGTAGTGCCATAAAGCGTTGGAATAAACCAGGATCGAAAGTGAGGAAACTAACCGCGCCGACCACCATTAAGGAAGCCGCGTCTCCGATCGCCCGCGACACGGAGATAATCACCCCCGTGAGAATCCCCGGCACCGCGTAGGGTAAAACATGGTGTTGGATCGTCTGCCATTTGGTACTGCCTAGACCGTAGGAGGCTTGGCGTAGGGAATCGGGAACCGCCCGGATCGCCTCCCGCGCCGTGACGATAATCACCGGCAGCGAGAGAAGCGCAAGGGTTAACGCGCCGGAAATCAGCGTCGGGCCAAAATTGAGCAGATAGTTAAAAACCGCTAATCCTAATAAGCCGTAGACGATCGAGGGAACCCCGGCCAGATTGCCGATATTCACCTCGATCAGTGCCGTCCACCACGTTTTCGGGGCGTATTCCTCTAGATACAAAGCCGACCCGACCCCGATCGGCACCGCCACGAGAAGCACGATAATTCCCAGATAGAAACTACCGATGATCGCTGGACGGATACCGCCCCTTTCCGGGAAACGGGAAGGCGTTTCCGTGAGGAATCCGGGGGTTAAGAGTCGTCCGAGTCCATCGTGGGCGATATTCAACACCAACAGCGCCAGAACGAACAAACCGATCAGTAAACCGAAGAGGAAAAGATACTCGCAGAATTTGCCGATCACCTCGCGGCGTTCCAGATGGTCGATAAATTCAACGGTATCGGACTTAACAGAGGATTTAACCATGGCAAATCAATCGTATTTTTCTTTAAAACGGTGGGAGATCCAGTAACTGGCCAGATTCAGTGCCAACGTGATCAAAAAAAGCACCGCGCCGACTGCGTAGAGGGTTTTAAAACTGAGACTGCCCCGGGGCGCATCTCCCCCGGAAATCTCGGCCATAAAAGCGGTCATCGTGGCGATCGACTCGAAGGGATTGAGGGTAAGCCGGGGTTGCGAGCCGGCGGCGATCAACACCGTCATCGTTTCCCCCACCGCCCGGGACATTCCCAAAATAATCGAGGCCATGATCCCGGACAGGGCGGCGGGGAGAACCACTTTAAAAATCGTTTCTAGCTTGGTAATTCCTAGGGCGTAGGAACCCTCGCGCAGGGAACGGGGAACCGCTCGGATCGCGTCTAAACTAATCGATCCCACCGTGGGAGTGATCATGATTCCCATCATTAACCCGGCGCTGAGGGCGTTAAAAATCTCGACGGGGAAAAGATTCCGCAAAGTGGGCGTGACCACCAGTAGGGCGAAGTACCCGTACACCACCGTGGGAATCCCGGCCAGCAGTTCCACCGCAGGGCGTAAAATCCCCGCTAGGTTCGGTTTCGCGTATTCGGCGAGGTAGATCGCGGAAGATAGGCCTAAAGGAACCGCGACGGACATAGCGATGGCCGTGGTTAAAAATGTCCCGTTAATCAGCGGCCAGATGCCGAAATGAGGGGTGGCGAACAGTGGAGTCCAACGGGTATCGAGAAAGAATTGGGCGAAAGATACCTCTTGAAAAAATCCCCAGGTTTCACTAAAAATAATCGCCACGATGCCGATTGTCGTCGCCACGGAAACGAAAGCGCAAGCGAAGAGAATCAGCGCGATTATCTTCTCTTGAATATCGTCGCCAGGGCGCTTGAGGAGTGAATTATCTGCCGCGAAAAAAGAATTATCGAAAGAACTCGGGGTTAAGGTCATGGTTTGACAAAATTCCTTTTTTAGATAAAGTTCGTGATCGGTTCTCCCGGTTTAGCTTTGCCGAATTTCGATCCCGTTTCCCCGCGCTCGAATTTCCGCAGGGTTTTGACGTAGGCCTCATCAGGTAAAGCGACGTAACCCACGCCATCGACCCATTTCCAGGAATTTTCTAAATAGAAGCGCACGAATTTTTCCAGGGATGGATTCGTTTTTAAATTATTCTTGTTGACGTAGATAAACAGGGGACGGGAAAGGGGATTATAGACATTGCGGAGAACGTTATCGAGGGGGACCGGTTTGACGCATTTTCCTTCATTATTTTCGATCGCCACCAAGTTCAATCGATCTTGGTTCTGCATATAGAAAGAGATGCCTAAATACGCAAGCGCGGATGGATTGCCGATCACCCCCTGTACGAGGGCGTTTTGATTGCGGTTCGGGGTAAAATCGGTACGGCTATTTCTCCGTTTTCCCGTAATCGCCTGGGTGAAGTAATCGAAGGTTCCCGTATCGGAAGGCGGCGCGAAAAGTAATAATCTCTCGTCGGGAAATTTGGGATTAATCTGTTTCCAACTGGTAATCCTACCCTCCGCTTTCGTGTTCCACATTCGATCGAGTTCTTTAATCGTTAAACACTTGGCGAATTGATTTTTTTTATTGACAATCACTGCCAATCCGTCGATCGCCATCGGTAATTCCAGAAATTCCACGCCGTTTTCCCGACATTTCTCGATCTCTTCTTTCCGGATCACCCGCGATGCCCCGGCAATGTCGAGATTTCCAGCGCAGAACTTACTAAAACCGCCCCCGGTTCCACTGGTGGCGACGCTTACCCGCGCTTCGGGATGGATTCTCTGATATTCTTCGGCAACGGCGAGGGAGAGGGCGAAACCCACCGCACCACCGTCGATCGAGACTGGTGGTTGTTTCTCGGCCGAGTCGGCCGGGCGACCGCAACCGGCGATCAAATTACTCGCAATCAGAAGGGAGATTAGGAAAAAATAATGAGAGAATTTCATAGATTAAAGCGGGAAAAATGTTAGGAAGCCGACTGGTTTTTAATCTGCTCGAAGATGCCGTTATTGGCCAGAAATTCCTTTTCGATCAACGTCCAACCCCCGAGATCTTGGGCGTTGAAAAGAGTTTCGATCGGCGGGAATTGTAATCCTTCATCCTTGGCCACGAAGGGATTGACCGAGCGATAGCCTAATTTGGCCAATTCCTGTTGTGCAGGCTCGGAATAGAGGAAATTCACAAAGGCCTCGGCCACCTCTCGCGTGCCGTGTTTATCGACATTTCTATCCACCACCGCCACGGGATTATCGATCGAGATATTGACCGGGGGGACTAAGTAACTGGTATCGGGTTGATTTCTTGCCGCTAGAATTACCTCGTTTTCGTAGGTGACTAAAACATCCCCGTTTCCCTCTTGGAAAAAGGCATTGCTGGCTTCCCGTGCGTCCCTGGCTAGGGTGGGAATCTTTTGATAGATCCGGCGGACAAAATCCCATGCCTGTTGCGGTTCGCCCCCCGTTTGCGTCACCGAACCCCAGAGGGCTAATAACTGCCAAATAGCGATCCCGGAAGTTTTCGGATCGGCGGATAGAACCGTAACGTCCTCTCTAGCCAGATCCGCCCAAGATTGAATCTTTTTCGGATTTCCCGCCCGCGTCACGATCGCCGCCACCGAGTGACTCACCACCCCCCGCCGCGGCACCCGATCTTCCCAACCGCGATTAATCAGGCCGGCTTGAGATATCCGCATCACGTCGAGGGGAAGGGCCAGATGTACCACGTCCGCCTCTTGTTTCCCTGCGATCACGTCATCGGCCTGGGCCAGGGAACCGCCGTAACTCCGCTGGAAAATGACTTTTTGGTTATGCTCTTTCCGCCATTTCTCGACGAATTTCGGGATAATCTGGTCGTGGGCGGCTTTTGTGACCGAGAAGGAAACGAGATTCAGTTTCACCTCCGGTTTCGAGCCGATTCCCCCGCAGGAGGCGAGGGCGAGACTTGCCAACAGTCCCACTAACAGGAAGGAAAGGAAGCTCCTCCCCGATAAGGAACGAAAGGGACGAAACAGCGATCGAATTGACAACAGTGATACATTCATCGGGATTTTCTCGATAAGGTTGATCTAAACCAACTAATTTTTTATTCTCTCTTCCTGAGTTCTGACTCCCTTGGGAGCCGGAGATTGGCGATTTTTACGGGGGGTCTAATTTAGCCGATGGGAATCAACAGGCGATAGGAGCCGTTATCGAGAATAATCCGTAGCCCCAACCACATCAGCACAAAAGGGAAAAGCTTACTCGCATAACGGCTGAGGACAACCGCGATCCCCGGTTGGCGGGTTAGATTATAGGAGAGAAATAACCAAGTACAAACGATTAGATAGCAGATCGGGATGATTACGGCTAACTGCGCCACGGTACTATTGGCGAATAGGGGAATGTAGATACCGAGATTATTGCCGCCATTGGATATCGTGACCGCGGAAACTTTATAGGTTTGGCGATCTCTGAGGACTTGAGCGAGGGATAGTCTGCGGGAGGCAAACCCATGAAATTGGGCGTTTCTTCGCAAATTCACCTTGCGATCTGCGGTTTCCCTCTCGTTATCGCGATTTAACGTCAGTAAATTTCTCACACCGATGAGGATTGGCAAGATTCCGAGAAGACCTATATAAATCGGCGGGATGATTAAGCCGAGTAGAAAACCCAGCAAGCTCACCGATACTAAGGCCGTAAACCCGACTAGCTCGCCGACGACAACGTGAACCGGGCGAAAGGTACGATTTACCTCGCTAAAGAAGCCAGTTAGATAAATATTGTCGTCGAAGGTGGTGGCTATGCCGGTGGCCACCGCGATTTTGACGATTTCGATCAACCAATCCATCCATACTACCTCGATCTCTCAAATGCGGGCGCAATTTCATTTTGAAACTATATCATTTTCAATACATTTATAAATGTACTTTGTTACACAATCGAGGAGTCGTGGATTTTTATAGTATGTAGATAAAACTAATGGAACCTCTCCCGCTTGCCCTGAGCCAAGTCGAAGGGATCAAGTTGGGAAACCCTTCTCTCTTGTCTCCTTTCCCGATAAAAAATCTTGTTTTCTGCGAGAAATCCCATGCTCCACCGTTCGATCAAGTGTCTCTGGAAACCGTGGCGAAATTGCCGGGGAGTTCTTCCCGCAGTGCTTTTTGTGACCAGCCTCGTCGGGAGCTTTCTCCTGGCTGGATTTTCCGACACGAACGCAAAGCGCTCGCTACGCGAGATCGCCGTCGGTCAAAATTCTCGATCCGATAACCTGATTCTGAACCTCGTCGATAGCTTTAAATTCCCCCGGAATACGACTCCCCGACTATTGGAAACCGTGGGATTATTTATCGCTGGAATTCTCTTCTGTATCCTGATCGATCGCTGGTTCAAGCGCTCGACCCCCTCCGATATCACTCCTCTCGCCAAACAAGCGCGGCGGTTAGGAACCCTCAAGATCGGCTATCCCGAGGGTATGACCAATCTGGAAGTTCTCCGCGCCCAGGCCTTTCTGGAAAGACGCTTAAAACCCTTGGGGGTGACGGTAACGTGGACGAGTTTTCTGGCCGCTTCCTCTCTGATCGAGGCCTTGAGCAACGGAACGATCGACTTCTGCGGTGGTGGCGGTACGGCGAGTATTTTCTCCCAAGCGGCGGAACACGTCTTCGTCCGGGTAGCCAAGGAAAAATATACCGCCCCGAAAGGTCAGGCGATTCTCGTGCCTGAGGATTCGCCAATAGAGACGTTGGCGGATTTAAAAGGCAAAAGAATCGCCTTCGATCGAGGTTCGAGCGCCCATTATGTCCTCATCCGCGCCCTGATGAGAGTGAATCTAGAATTAAGCGATATCGAACCGGTGTATGCGACTCAACCGGAAGCACTGGTGCTTTTTCGTCGCGGTGAGATCGACGCTTGGGTGGTCTGGGTTCCCTATTCCCCCACGGAGACGCGCACCTATCCGGGAAGATCGTTGGCCGATCTAGGGGGTATCTTTGGGGAAAACGCCTCTCTAGAAGTGCCGACCTATTATTATGCAGTTCCCGAATTGGTGCGGGATTATCCCGATGTACTGAAGGTGATTTTAGAAGAAGTGAACGAGGCAGGTGCTTGGGCGAAACAACAGGAGTTAGAGGCGACGAGACGCTTGGCAGCTCACCATGAGATCGATCCAGCGATCATCACTAATCTTGAACAACGTGCCTCTGAACGTGCCATTATCCCGATCGACGATCGCTCTCTGACGGCCCTACAACACCAAGCTAATATCTTCCGAGACCTGAAGCTGATCCCCCATCGAGTCAATGTGCGCGACGGAACCTACACCCTACAGACGAAACAAAATTGGACATATTAACCCCACAGCACCATTTTGGGCATTGGTTGGATTTATGCCGCTACCAAATGGCTGATGATCGGGTTTCTAGTGGATATTATCAGGGAGTATTTAACTCCCTAATAGGGTTCTTCTGTTGGTGATCTAACTAACTCAAAGCTTCAAAATAATCGCGAATTTGATGATGTCGCCCGGATTGACGCAGTTTTTGCAACGCTTTCAACTCAATTTTTCGCACCCTTTCCCCGGATAATTCCAAGATGCGACCGATATCAGCCAAGGAATGGGATTTACCATCGAGAAAACCATAGCGCCATTCAATCACTTCTCGTTCGCGAGTGGTTAAATCTGCCAATAGTTCTCTCATATCTCTTTGCAAAGATTCATAGACAAGACGATTTTCTGAAGACACTTCTTCAGTTTCCAAAAGGTCTATTAATTCCGTATCTTTTTCCTTACCCACTTTTATTTCTAAGGAAACCGAACGCGGCACTTTCATCAACAATTCCCGCACAGTTTCAGGAGTCATCCCTAACTCTTGGGCAATTTCCTCTACGGTCGCAGTACGACCGCGCATTTGCGAGATTTTCCGTTGTGCTTTCCTAATTCTGTTGAGTTTTTCGGTAATACTCACCGGTAAGCGAATAATCCGGCTTTGAGTCGCGATCTCGCGTAGCGAGCGCGTTGCGACCGCCCTCGTAATTCCTTGACGGATCCACCAGTAGGCATAGGTAGTAAAATGATAGCCTTTGGTGGGGTCAAATTTCTTGACGGCGCATTCTAAACCTAGGGTTCCCTCTTGAATCAAATCCAATAATTCTAAACCGCGATTCTGATATTTTTTGGCCACCGACACCACCCTTCGACTTCTCTCAGGGTCAACCAGACGTAAATTGGCCTTGATCATCTGTTCTTTGGCACGGGTACCAAGGGCAATAATTTCTTCTAATTCTTCCACTTCTAAGCCCGCTAGATGCGCCCAACGCTGTTTTCCCGCTTTCAAAGCATTTTTTAACTCAGACACGGTGATTTGGGCAGTTTCTGCCCAACGTTCCAGGGAGAGAGGATGAGCTGATCGAGTTGACCCTGAGAGAAGCCGAAGGGCGGTCAGTCGATCACAAATCTTAATTAACTTGACAAATTGCTGTATTTGTGCATCACCTTGTTTAAGGGCAGTGGCGCGCAATTTCAGTAAAGACAGATGACGCTGCACCCGTTGCGCTTGTTCAACTTCTTCGTCCCGTTTGAGTAGAGGCACTCTGCCAATGTCTTGTAGGTATAAACGGACTAAATCGGTAGTTGTACGGTTGCTGTAGCTTTTTTGGGGACTAGATACTAAATCATCTTTTAAATCATGGCCGAGAAAATCCTCATCTAGGTCGATCGAGTTTTCCTTCAGTTTTAAGATAGAAAAAGAGGGAGAGATAAATTCAGTTTCGAGGGTCGAGGGATTAATTGCAGACATGAGGGCTTTTCTATGGGCGACTGTGATAGGAATTAGAAACTTCTAAATCGTTCACCGTAGTCATGGTTTTCCCGCTTGAGCGCGGAAATGATGCAGTCGGGAAAATTTTTTTTCAAAAGCATTGATCTTTAAACCGAGA
The DNA here is from genome assembly GCF_048564745.1 of Microcystis sp. Lineage (NCBI taxonomy): Bacteria > Bacillati > Cyanobacteriota > Cyanophyceae > Chroococcales > Microcystaceae > Microcystis > Microcystis sp. The sequence continues at coordinate 4,006 of NZ_JBLZRT010000109.1, read as the reverse complement.
AGTTACACCAAGTCTGGGGTTTACCTTCTTGGCCCAACTTCTCAAATTAATGATTGATTTAGAAGTAATTTCCCCTACAGTCCTATTCCTATCTATTCCTGATTTTCCAGATAATTACGGATTTGTTCTAGTTTAGCCAGGGCTTTTCCTGACTGTAAAGATTGTTGTGCTTGCTGGAAACCGGTGGGGATATCCGGGGCAATTCCACAGCGCCAAAGATAAAAACCACCGTTAAAAATTGCCGCGTCGGTTAATTCGTTATTTTCTCCAGCTAATAAACCCTTTAATTTAGCGGTGAGCAATTCTAAAGATTCCAGGGGATAATCCGAGGGACAAAAGCCATAATCGCGAGGATTTAAGAAAAATCGCTGAAAGGAAGGAGGATCGGTGGGATTTCCCAAACCGATAATCGCCGTCCGATTACAGGCTAAATCACAACTCCCCTCTAATCCTTTCACAGTCGTGAAATGAGAGATATTTCTCAGGGCAAAAGTTTCGCGAAAACGATCTTCGGTGGGGGGATGAACAAAACCCGATATCTGATGAATATTACCCACAAAAGGCGACCAGATTAACTCTACCGTAGCCATAGGCGGACGTTTACCGATTTGCTCCCGATAGGGAATAAAATTCTGTACTAGGGGAAAATGGCGCGGAATATAGAAAAAAGTCAATCCTGTGGTGATTAAACAGTCTTTCACTGCTGCTAAGGATAATTGACTAAAATCTGCTCCTAATTGCTGCCAGATTTCTCTGAGGGAAATACCGTATTTAGTCGGCATTCGATCGCCCCCGTGCAGGACTACGGGAACCCCCGCCAACCCTAAGATTAAAGTAGTGATCGGAGTAACCGGGGCAGTGCGAGAGCGTCCATCGTAGGGATTGCCAAAAATAGTGATCGGATGCTGAAAAGAGGCTGATTCTAGGGTTATTTGCGGACCAAGCTCGGCGTAGGCATCAAGCATTCCCGCTAACTCATCGCTGGTGGGGCGTTTAATGCGATGGGCAATCATAAAAGCACCGATTTGGGCTGGGGTTGCCTCTTGGGTTAACATCATCTTGGTGGCCATTGCCGCTTCGGGACGGGTTAAATTTTTGCCCGTATGGGTGCCACTACCGATCGCTTTTAATAATTCTCGAAAAGTATCGCTCATCTCAAGGAAGAAAATAAAAAGTAAATGGGATTGATTGGGATTGCTAAGGCTGGACGTGGTGATTTTCTAGGTTTTTAATCATACTTTGCTTTATTTGCCGCACTAATTGACAAAAATGAGCGATCGGTGGTATCTGTAGGCGATCGCTAGTGGTGACAAGGACTACCTGACGGGTGAGACGATGACTAAATTTACCATTATTAGGATGGGGATTTTCGCTACTAGGGGAAGCAAGAGCTTGCCCTGAGCCAAGTCGAAGGGGACGAATGGCGAGGGTGGCATCGCTACGAGCCTCCATCAGGGCAGATTGGGGCAGAAGAGCGATAATATTACCCTGACGCACCACACCGCGAAAAGCATCGAGGGTGTTTAATTCCATGACGGTTTTCAGGTGGGCATCCTGACGGGAAAACCATTCTTGTACTAATCTTTGCATTCCGTAGCCATCTTTGAAAACCACTTGCGGATAGGGGATTAATTCTGACCATGGCACTTCTTTGTATTGGGCGAGGGGATGATTAGCGGCCATGAGAATTTCGATCGCTTCTTCGTATAATATTTCTACCACCATCTCTGGGCTAGAGGTGAGAAAACGATTATTCATTACCAACGCCAGATCTACTAAACCATCCCGCAGCACTTTTAAGGCGCGATCGCTGCCTAGGGCTGTAACTCTTAACTGAACTTCTGGGTATTCAGCACAGAATTTCGGCAAAATCGGCGGTAAATAGTGGGCGCAGACGGAATGAATCGCCGCCACGCACAACTCCGGCTGTTTTCCTGCCTGTAGGTCAGTGATTTCCCTGTGAATATTCGTCCATTCTTGACAAATCCGTTTCGCCCGGGGCAGTAATTTCTCGCCGGCAATGGTTAATTTTGCTTGGGCGGTACGATGGAAAAGAGGTAAGCCCAAATCGGTTTCTAGGGATTGAATCTGGCGGCTGATAGTCGATTGGGTGACTCCACACTGGCGCGCGGCTTGACCGAAATTGCCTGTATCGGCTACGGCTAAAAAGGCTTGCAATTGCTCGATCCGCATTCTTTCTGGTTTTAATTACATTCCGTCATGACCTTATGACAATAACGAATTTTATTCTGACTTTTGGTAGAAATTGCTACCGTTTTCTCAGTTATCAGTTATTTTAGCGGTCAGCCTTGAACTACTTCTCGCTCATAATTGGGCTGTTGAACTGTCTTTTTTCTGGCAGATTCAACAATCCTGATTTCATCAGAATATTTTCTACCTTGCTAGGGATTACTAGGGATGTAATCTGGGATAAAGTTAAGTAGGTAGGTGTTAAAAGTTGTCAGATACCCCCCTTATCAAGGGGGGATCCCCCCGCCTATCGGCACCCCCCTTATTAAGGGGGGCGGGGGGGATCGAACCTAAAATCCATTTTTAATTTAATTATAACCAGCTACTTAAAATAGATGCAATAAACCAGATTGAGTCTGAGGAAAAATCAAAAATGCAATTTATTCAGACTAAAGCCAAAATCAAAGATGGACAATTAATTATCGAGCAATACCATCAAGATTTGCCAACAGACACAGAGGTTGAACTTGTTATTATTGTCCCCGATAAAAACAAACAAGTTGAGTTTGAACAAGCGCGTACTAATATGCAAGCTGCATTTAAAGAAGCAGGTATCGAAACTCAGGAACAGATTTTAGAGCTTATTCGTGAAGTTAAGCAAGAACTGTTTCAGGAGCGTTATAAATGGTGAGAATTTTTTTAGATACAAATATCTACATTATTGGTCAATTAAAACCTCTTTCACCAGCATAACAAATCCTTAAATGGTTAGGATATTATACTCCTAATAATCAATCTTCAATAAAACACAACTATTATCTTTAAGTTGATAGATAACAGGATGGCCACTACTTTTGCCCTATTGAATATCGCTGTTTTTGAGGCGAACTTTAAAGACAGTGTAACCCGTTTCTGGGATTTGATCGCCGATGAACTTGCCTATCTCAAGGTGATCAATTAGGGTTTGTAGGTTAGTACAAATGCTAAGATAGCGTTGGGCGGGGATGGGAAGTCGATCCTTGAATTGATCAGAGAAAAGGAGTTTAAAGGATGAAAATGACTTATCTGGAAGCCACTGCCAAATTTTACAGCGAAGTAGCCCAAACTCCTGAAGTGGGGCTATGTTATGTCCAGGGCAGTCCCTTGCAACTGCCGGGGTTAAAAATCCCCGCCATTATGCAGGAGATGAACTATGGTTGTGGCACGACGGTGCAGGTTAATGAATTGGGCAATTCTCCCAGGGTTTTGTATGTGGGTGTGGGTGGTGGTTTAGAAGCACTGCAATTCGCCTATTTTTCCCGTCGTCCGGGGGGAGTGATTGCGGTGGATCCAGTGCCAGAAATGCGTTGGGCAGCCCAAAGAAATCTCGGCGAAGCACTGCTGGAAAATCCCTGGTTTAGTCTCGATTTTGTGGAAATTAGAGATGGTTCTGCCTTTGAATTGCTGGTGGAGGATGCCTCCGTCGATGTGGTGGCGCAGAATTGTCTTTTTAATATCTTTAAACCAGCCGATTTACAGTTAGCTTTACGCGAAGCTTTTCGCGTCTTAAAACTGGGAGGACGTTTACTAGATATCATCTAAAACATCGCTGTGTGATAGGTCGAAACTTTGGTCAAGCATATTTTTTCTCCTTAAGTGCTTCAGATGCGAGGTCAGGGGTTGGTTCCTAACTGTCGATACTTATTTCTGAGGAGTTGGGGGTTATTTCGATATCTGCCCCCGCCTTACCGTCGATTTAGTCTCGCTCACGGCAAAATTCATCTCTGCCAAGGTCGGGGACGACTCTTGACTATCATTGCCACTCACGCTTGAGACT
>NZ_JBLZRT010000108.1:0-22727 GCF_048564745.1 Microcystis sp. | reverse complement strand
ATGCACGAGCGTAATGCTCACAACTTCCCCTTAGACTTAGCTAGTGGTGAACAGGCTCCTGTAGCTCTGACCGCTCCTGCTATCAATGGTTAATTCCTAGTCTGAACGAAAAGGCACTCCCGCGAGGGGGTGCTTTTTTGTGGCTAAATATTTTATGGTGTTTTATACCAAATCCGTTGAGTATAGGCTACATATCAGGACAGCCGAACGGCAAAAGGGGAAATAAATAATCAGTTTTTAATAACCGAATTTAGTGCCAGAAGCTTCACTAATTGGAGGCAAGATTGTAGGGTTAATTCATGAATTGATCCTACACATCGTTTCCATTCAGACGCTTCACGAATTGGAAGCAAGGGCTGACTAATGAAAGTATTGCCCTGACAGTATTCTACACCCCATTTTCTGAGGGGGGGTTAAATTATCTCCGACAAATAAAAATTATTCTTAATAAGTTAGATTGTCAAGCCCCGAATCCCAGAAGTACAAGGGCATCCGAGTGGGTCAACGAGAGAATAAGGATTTTAGCGATTGCCTTACCCCCTCAGATGCTTATGGATTGTCACAAAAACATAAATTTATCTTATACCAATACTCAAAGAAAAGGTAGGACGCATCTCCTACCGAAAAGAATTTGAATATAGCGTTTCTCACACCTGTGTGACACAGTGAAACCTTTGCTGATTAAACTTTTCACCATCGACAGGCCTCTTGCGAACAAGAAACGCTATAGTTTCAACGAAACTCCTGTAAAGACCGCAGCATCTTTTCCCCCTTACCTGTGGTAATTCGATAGCGGTAACTGCCTCTTTTTCCTCGCGCCGCTACCTTAATAAAACCCTCCGATTCCAACCCGATTAGATGATGGTTAACTCGCGTCACCTCCCCTCCCCGAAAACGACTACAAGCGCATAAACTAGACTGGGCAATATCGGGATAGCGAGCGATCTGTAAAAACAAAAACCTTTTTGATCCTGTTAATGGCTTCTTCATGGTCGGTTAGTAGGGTGAGGATTCCTCACCCCGAATCGCTAAATAATAAAAGCGGAATCATCCACTGACAAATTCGGTTGTAAGCCTAATTCGATCTCGAAGAGTTCCGCTTCCAGACGTGCGAGGTCATTCTGTTATTCTGACTTCCCCGACCGACAACCGGCTACTGACGACCGATTCCTAACCCCACCAATAAACTTTTTCAGCAGCTGCTAATTAGCGTTCTCAAGACCCCCGTAGCGGGCGCAGGGAAAACCCTCACCAGCCAAGTATTTTTACTCAAGTCTCTAGAGGCGGACAGCCAATGTGACAGTTGAGGGTGCGGAATGTGGGCTATATACAAAGTCAGCATTGATCCGATCGCCATCAAGTGAGGGACTTCTGCTGACACTAAGTTAAAATTATAAAAAGCTCACACTCCCGGAAAGCCATTTATTTTTTACAATAGAAAATTCGCCGGATTATTTTTGCGGGAGGCAATCGGTGATTCTCAATTTTTCCTTAAGGATTGTAGCGGCCAAAGGCAGACTATTCTGTAAGTTTTCACTCTACAAAACCTATCGGGTGGTCAGTAGCGCCCCCGTCGATGTCCTCTGGCAAAAATTAATCAATGTGGCCGATGTCTCTTGGCATCCTTTGATTGCCAAGGCTGATGTTCCCTTGGGTTTAATCGCTAAACCGGGGTTAATCTATCAAGCTGTCACCCGTCTGACTCCCATTCCTATCCGGGTTTTCGTGGAAAATGTCCGTCCCGGGGAACTCCTCAGCCTCAGAGTTCTCGCTATCCCCGGCATGGAACAGAAAATGACCTACCAAGTAGAATCAACCCTCTGTGGTACTTATATTTCCTATTCTGTCACCCTGCGGGGTTGGCTGTCCCCGTTTATCTGGTGGTTAAGTCGTCCCTATCTAGCCAAAGTCGCCGCCCAACTAGCCCACGCTGCCGAAGAATTAACGGCCTAAAAAAAAATTCCCCTCCATTGTGCTAATAAATAATCTGCCAAGGGTCAAGATCTAAGTCACAATGGTATATGGATAGACTTAAACAAAATTTTAGTCAGCTACATTGGTACATATAGTCTACTGATATCATCCCGACGAGTTGAGCGCAACAACCTCAATCCGCCGGGATGAACTATCTCTAGAGACTTTACTGATGAAGTAAGCTCTACAGGAGGGAACTATGGGGGAATTAAACACAGCCGAACTTCTAGTTAAATGTCTAGAGAATGAAGGGGTCGAGTATATTTTTGGGCTACCCGGGGAAGAAAACCTCGATGTTTTGGAAGCCCTAAAAAACTCCTCGATCAAATTTATCACCACCCGTCACGAACAGGGCGCGGCTTTTATGGCCGATGTCTATGGACGCTTGACGGGAAAAGCGGGGGTTTGTCTCTCCACTTTAGGACCGGGGGCGACTAACCTGATGACAGGGGTAGCCGATGCTAACTTGGATGGGGCGCCCTTGGTGGCCATCACTGGCCAGGTGGGAACCGATCGGATGCACATTGAATCCCATCAATATCTGGATCTGGTGGCCATGTTCGCCCCGGTGACGAAATGGAATAAACAGATCGTGCGGCCGGGTATCACCCCGGAAGTGGTACGGAGAGCCTTTAAAACCGCCCAAAGTGAGAAACCGGGGGCAGTTCATATCGATCTTCCTGAAAATATCGCCGCTATGCCTGCCGATGGTAGTCCTTTGCCCCTCGACAGTCAGGAAAAAGTTTACGCTTCCTATCGGACTTTGAATATGGCGGCGGCAGTGATTTCTAAAGCCAAAAATCCCTTGATTTTGGCGGGAAATGGGGCAATTCGCGCTAATGCTAGTGAAGCTTTAACGGAATTCGCCACGGCCTTGAATATCCCTGTGGCTAACACTTTTATGGGTAAGGGGGTGATTCCCTATACCCATCCTCTGGCTCTTTGGGCGGTAGGATTACAGCAACGGGATTTGATTAGTTGTGCCTTCGATCGCAGTGATTTAATTATCGCTGTTGGTTACGATTTAATCGAGTATTCCCCGAAAAAATGGAATCCAGAGGGGAAATTACCGATTATTCACATCGGCATGACTCCAGCGGAAATTGACAGCAGTTATGCTCCGGTGGTGGAAGTGGTGGGTGATATCACCGATTCTCTCATCGATATCCTCAAACGGGCCGATCGCCAGAATAAACCAACTCCTGTCACCGCGGGATTAAAGACGGAAATTCGGGCCGATTACGAAACCTATGCCAATGATACGGGTTTTCCGATCAAGCCACAAAAATTGATCTACGATCTGCGTCAGGTGATGGGACCGGAAGATATCGCTATTTGTGACGTGGGCGCTCATAAAATGTGGATGGCGCGTCAGTATCACTCCGATTGTCCCAATACTTGCATTATTTCTAACGGTTTCGCCGCTATGGGTATTGCTATCCCTGGTGCGATCGCCGCTAAGTTAGTTCATCCCGATAAACGCGTTGTGGCGGTGACGGGGGACGGCGGTTTTATGATGAATTGTCAGGAATTGGAGACAGCTTTGCGGGTGGGAACTCCCTTCGTCACTCTCATCTTTAATGATGGCGGTTACGGTTTAATCGAATGGAAGCAGTTAAACTATTTTGGGACATCTTCTTTTATTAAGTTTGGTAATCCCGATTTTGTTAAATTTGCTGAAAGTATGGGATTAAAAGGCTATCGGGTGGAATCTACTCAGGATTTGATCCCGACACTAGAGGATGCTTTCCGGCAAGATGTCCCTACGGTGATCGATGTTCCCGTCGATTACGGTGAAAATCTGCGTCTTTCCCAAAAATCGGGCGATCTAAGCTGTCAGATTTGGGAATAGAAGTTGATAGCGTTGACAATCCCAAAAAAAATCCCCTAACTAAATCTCAGTTAGGGGGAAGTAATTAGGTTGGCTTTGGTAACGTTAGAAAACCCGATCTAGAACAACCATTCTAGAACCGCCTCATCTTTAGTGTTGGTATTGCGAGAGGGGGTTTCCCGGGTGAATTTCATGTGGATAGAACGATTTTGTTCACCATCGGCGGCTACGGCCATAATCGGATAATCGATTAAACCATCTTGGAAGGACATCTGATAGCGGAAAGTGCCATCGGGATTGAGTTTAATCGGACGACCACCGATAGTTACGGTGGCATCGGGTTCGGTGGCACCATAGACGATTAATTCTGCATCGGCAACTAACCAGAATTTGCGCGGACGTTGTAGGGTTTCCGAAGCACCCATACCGATACCAGAAGCAGTCATCCCGATACCGGAAGCGGTTAGTCCCGATACCGTGGGAACTGCCCACATACCAACCCCGGAGGGGAATACATAAGAACTGATCACTTCCGACATCGGTACGGAACCAGCGACGTGCTGCATGGAACCAAACAAGGAACCGGCCACCCGTAGGGCTTCCATATCGCCGACACTCTCGAAAATTTGGTCGTAGATGGGGCTAGTTCCCGTGGTTCCGGCGCTGCTGCCGTAGCGTTTGCTGGGGGGAACGAGTTCGTAAACAGTTTTGCCCACCAGTTCTTCTTCCCAGTTAACGGTGACAAAAATATCTTCAATCCAGTCGGAAGGATAGACGGGAGGAATCCGGACTAAAGGAGAACGGGCCAAAACTAACCAACGACCATCAGCACAACGATAACCGATATCGATAACATAATCTCGATCGCTGACCGGAATCGGTAAATACCATTCCCGGGCTAATTCATCACAGAGATATTCTTGGACACTGTGGGCGCCTTGGCTATTGAGATCGATATCGGTGACATCATAAAGACGCAGGGCTAATTGTTGTCCCCCTTGACGACGCAAATCTTCTTTCGATTCGTTGGGGATATCCCAGTAAGCATAGGCCCACTGAGGATCGCGGGGTAGGAGGGTAATGCGATTTTCACCGTAGCCACCGGGCAAATCTCCTAAACCATCATCCACTGAACCTAGGATATCTTCGATCGGGTTAGCTTGACCTAATTCAAATTTTGCTGCTTCCACTGGTTTTTCCTCTTTAATAGTAGATTTAAAATTGCCGCTTACTCCCATAGCTTGGGTAATTGCCTCGATTAACTGCGTTTTCCGCATCCGACTGTAACGAGAGATGCTGTATTGACTGGCAACTCGTCGCAGTTGCCGCAAGGTCATCTCATCTAAGGGGGGGTATTCTGGAACCATGAGTTGACGCTCTCCGATTAGTTACGACGGCAAATGTTTTTGAGCATTTGCAAAAGCAGTGATCTGGGTAATCCTTCCAACTACTCATCGATTGCTTTGTGAACGAGAGATCCACTCGATGGGGATCAAGGGAATCGCTTGTTATAAATACCTATTAAACAGTAAGATTCCGATTTTGACCAAGTACATTGTCATGATTTCTTGACAAAACCGCCAAACCCTTGATCCCAAAGAGATTTTCATGTCAGGAAGTTTTGATACGCTGTGCTGCCTTGAAACTGCATAAGGAAATTTTAGTACAAATGCTCGCCGATCTCCACTGATTACTGATTACCGATTACTGATCACTGATTTGTACTCCGATCCCGATCGCCTGTAATCTGATATTGAGACTTTTAGTTAAGGAGACTGAACCGCTTGGCTACTCGTGTGATTATTGTTCGTCATGGACAAAGCAGTTATAACGCACAGCAGAAAATACAAGGTCGCAGTGATGGCTCGGTTTTGACGGAAAAAGGGCATCTGGATGCGGAAAAAGTAGGAAATGCCCTCAGTCAAATCGATATCGCCGCTTTTTACTGTAGTCCTCTCCAAAGAGCCAAATCTACTGCTGAGGTGATTCAGTCTCGTTTAAATAACTCTCCCGTCATTCAACCCACTTCGCAGTTACTAGAAATCGATCTGCCTATCTGGGAAAATATGGTCAAAGAGGAGGTAAAAGCTCAATACCCGCAAGAATATCGGGATTGGCACCAAAAACCTCACGAATTTAAGATGATACTGCCCGATGGTCAGGAACATTATCCCGTTCTCTCTCTCTATCAACAAGCGCAGGATTTTTGGCGAGAAATTATTCCTCAACACGAGGGCCAAACTATACTCATTGTTGCCCATAACGGCATTAATCGCTGTTTAATTCTCAGTGCCATCGGTATTCCGGTTTCCTTATACCATTCCCTGCAACAATCTAACTGTTGCGTTAATGTTCTCAATTTTACGCGTGATTTTGGTGATCCTGTCCAGGTGGAATCCCTCAATCAAACGGCCCACCTAGGGATAGCTTTACCCCCACCACGTCCTCCTTTCCAAGGATCGAGGCTGCTGCTGGTGCGTCACGGAGAAACCCAATGGAATCGGGATAAACGTTTTCAAGGGGTGCACGATATTCCTCTCAATGATAATGGCAAAGCTCAAGCTGAGAAAGCCGCCGAATTTCTGCGAGAAACGGCGATCGATCACGCTGTCACCAGTCCTTTATCCCGTCCCAAGGAAACTGCCCAAATTATCCTGCAATATCACCCCGATGTCACCTTAGATACCCAAGTGGATCTGACAGAAATCTGTCACGGACTTTGGGAAGGTAAATTAGAGGAGGAAATTGAAGCGAGTTTCCCCGGGATGTTAGAAGACTGGAAAAATGCCCCGGAAACCGTACAAATGCCGGAAGGGGAGAATTTACAGGAAGTTTGGGATCGAGCGATCGCTTGTTGGCAGCAAATCGTTAAAACCTATAGTAATAGCGATAGTCCTAAGACAATTATGGTAGTAGCTCACGATGCCATTAATAAGGTGATTCTTTGTTATTTATTGGGTTTAAAACCCGCTAATTTCTGGAATATTAAACAGGGAAATGGCGCGGTTAGCGTTATCGATTATCCCAAAGGAGTTGACTCTCAACCGGTCCTGCAAGCAATTAATATTACCTCTCATCTAGGAGCGGGCATACTCGATCGCACGGCAGCCGGCGCTTTATAACAGTTATCAGTTATCAGTTATCAGTGGGTAAGTTAACAGTTATCAGTATTCAGTATTCAGAAGATTGCTTTTATTTATTCTTCCCAATTCATAATTCATAATTCATAATTCATAATTACGGCTAACTAGAAGCTAAGTACCTAAGCAAAATTAATTACACATTTCGATAAAGCTTTTGCCTATTGCCTATTGCCTCTTGCCTATCTTCACTAGGAAATTTATTTTGCACGACTACTTAATTGATTCTCAATCTGTCTAACTACCGTTAGTGCCGAATAGCTGACTCCGGCAGTGCCTTCTCCCGGATGGGTGGAATCTCCCACTAACCAAAGATGGGGGATCGGAGTGCGCGTCGCTAGGCCAAAAGGGCCAAAAGTGGACAATCTTTGACCAATACCGCCGACAATGCCCTGATTTCGCCCCGTAAACCGTTCAAAAGTGCGAGGAGTAGCTGATTCGATGTGAACGATGTGATCAGGACTAAGATGGAAATAATTACCGAGACGCTCGATCGCCTCTTGGGTGTATGCTGCTTTTAATTGCTGATAATTATCTTCTCCTTTTTGCCACCAAAGACTGGTATCGGTGAAGGAAGAAGCAATAATCGTCGCTTTTCCCACTGGGGCGCGACCATCCCCTTCTTTACTCACGGAAACAAACAAAGAGTTATTTTCGCCGATTATGCCATCGTAATCGTAGAGGAATTGCAAATGGGGAGGACAATCGGGGGGAATAGCAGCGCGATCGACTCCTAAGTAAACCACAAAAGCACCGGATGCGGGGGGAAGTTTTTCGATTCTCCGGTGATAAAGACTGGGAATGGCTTCGCGATCGATTAATTGTGGTAAATTTTGGATCGGGATATTAGCGACAATCTCATCGGCCATTTCTGGATGTATTTGACCATTTTTTTGATTTCTGACGATAATTCCGGTGGCTTTTCCCTTTTCTGTCAGTATTTTTTCCACTGTGTGGCGCATTTGCAATTTACCGCCGTATTTTTCCAAAGCTGCTACTAGGCGATCGCTTAATACTTGCATACTACCCTGAAGGTGGGATAAACCTTGGGGAGACTGAGAAACTGCTAAAGCGGTGGCGGCATAAAGTAAAGCGGTTTCATCGGCAGTAACTTGGGAATAAAGCTTTAACTGGAGATCAAGGAAGGTTTTTAGGCGTTTATCCCTCTCTAAGCCGTATAATCGCAGAGCATCGCCCACAGTCATCAAAGTAAAGGGAAAGGTAATGGCAGTATCTAAACGCAAAGCGGCGATTAATTGCCCTAAATCCCACCAGTTGCGCGGGGGTAAAACTGGATCGCGACTTTGAAAACGCCAACTAGCTTGAAAGAGTTTTTGTAATAATTGCCAAAAAGGTTCGCTGCCCGGAAATTGTTTTTGTCTTTCCTCTTGCCACTTTTGCCGATCGCGCCAGACGTTAATCGCAGTGGTTTCCCCCGGCAGAAAAACGGCACAGGCGGGATCACAGGGGACAGAATCGGGTAAATCTATCCCTAATTCGGCAAAAATGCGCTGATGAATGCCCCCTACTTCTAATCCTGCCACTTGAGTTGCCCCCACGTCAAAAGTAAAACCCCGACGGGAAAAAGTCGAGGCACAACCTCCGGGGACGAGCGCCTGATCATATACTGTGACTTGATAACCTCGACGCGCCAATAATGCCGCCGCCGTTAGTCCGCCAATCCCTGCACCAATAACGGTAATTCGCGTCATTTTCTTAACAATTATGGCTCTTCTAGAGTAGTTATGATATGTTAGCAAAAAATAATCGACGCAAGCCTTGCCAAGTAAGGCTCACCAGAATTCAAAAAAGCAATTTTAATAAAAAAAGCTTTTTGCTTTGTTGGATTCTAGGCTATTTAAGGGTTTAGGCTCATTTAAACTACTAATTAAGGAAACTCTATGAACCAAGAATCCCTCGCTTTTAGGGACGGGAGTGTCAAGACCTTAGTGATTTGTACGGGTTTTCATGATTCTAGATTGACGGAGGATTTTTTAGGACATCTGGGGAGCAAATCGGTCAAATTACGCCCCTATATTATTATTTCTCCTTTTTCTTGCTTAAATGAAGCTTTTTCACCGGGAGAAAACCTAACCTTGATTGGGTTTAGTGCGGGGGTGGTAAATGCGATCGCTTTAGCCCATTATTGGCAAGCTCAAGGGGCAAAAATTGAAGCTTTAATGGCTCTGGACGGGTGGGGAGTGCCATTAATCGGTAATTTTCCCATTTATCGCCTTAGTCACGATTATTTTACCCATTGGAGTTCCTGTTTATTGGGTAGCGGTCAAGAAAATTTTTATGCGGATCCACCTGTAGATCATCTTAGCCTCTGGTCGTCCCCCGATCGAGTAACTGGTTGGTCTGTCAATGGTAATTTTGTCCAACGCACCACAGCGTTAACTTTTTTATCAAATCGGTTAGGCAAGAATCAATTAAGTATAATTGGCTAGTCGCCTCCCTATCTTTCCTATTTCTTTACCGCTGCCAACTCATGAGTACATCAGTTCCGAGTTCTTCGATTCTCTTGGTGGGAATTGAGGAGAATATCGCTAAACTAGCTAGTGCGGACTTGAAAGAAGCAGGTTATCGTCCCCTAATTGTGCCTAGCATTGATAGCGCTTTCCCAGAAGTGGAAAGTTGGCAGCCAGCGATGATTATACTCGATCGCCTCCTCGCAGCGGAGGCTGGTGTGAAGTTTTGTCGTCGTTTACGTTCCCAGGGAAGTCGCGTTTATATTATTTTATTAGTATCTCAAGAAACTCTAGAAGAACGTCTCGCCTGTTTGGAAGCGGGAGCCGACGATTATTTTCTCAAACCCTATAATTCGCAATCTTTCCTCAAATTAATCCGTTTTTACCTGCAACCGATGGAAACTATCCCCGAACAATTGCGCTTCGGTGACTTAGTATTGGATTTAGCCACTCGTCGTCTCTCCTATAAGAACAAAAATATTGAGTTGACGATGAAGGAATTTGAACTGCTCCGCTACCTGATGATTCACCCGAAAGAAGTATTATCAAGGGATCAAATTCTCGAAAATGTCTGGGGAGATGAATTTCAAGGAGAATCAAACGTTATTGAGGTATATATTCGCTATTTACGCCTGAAGATGGAGGCTGGTGGTCAAAAACGCCTCATTCATACCGTGCGCGGTGTCGGCTACGTTTTACGCGAATCTTAACAGTGATCAGTAATCAGTGATCAGTAGATTGCTTTTATTTAATCTCCCTACACCCTACACCCTACACCCCACACCCCACACCCCACACCCCACACCCCACCAGCCTAGTCAAGCTCTGCTATTCGATCTGGATGGAGGTGGGGGAATCGATAGGAGGGGTGGAACTCCCCGGGGTGATAGTTTGACGGTATTGACTATAAAGACGGTCGCGCCAAGCAAAAAAGCCCTCGTAGGCGCTATTATCAGCTAACCCCGGAATCCCCTTGCCTTGCAATTCCGGAGGTAAGTTGAGATAAGAACCCTGGGGAAACTGAAGCAGTACACTTAATCCCGCCACGGCTAAATCGGCTAAAGTAGGCTGATCCCCGACTAAATAGGGACGATTGGCTAAAATGAGGTTTAAAGCTTCTAAGTCCTGTTGTAGCCCTTTTTTCGCGGTATTGATAGCATCTTTTCCCAGACCTACACCCGTCCCAAAAATATCAATTAATTCCCCCGGCAAGGAACCCAGCAACAAGCGCATAAAATCGGGAGTTTCCCGGGGTAAAAAAGCGGTACGAAAGTTTTGATTTTGGGCAAAAGCACCGAGAAAAGCGGTTCTTCCTTTTAATCCCAGGGATTCATCGGCCCATTCTTCGATTAATAAACATTGACCCCGTTGGAGGGGATCTGTAGGGATAATTGGTTTTTCAGGATACTTGCGATCGAGATAAAAAGCAATCTCCGTCGAGTCGGCAATATAGGTATCACCATCCTTGAGGACGGGAACCTGTCGCTGTCCAGAAAGACGGAATAATTCTAATTGTCCCACCCCCGGCACCACGTCCCTTTTTTTATAGGCAAGTCCTTTATAGTCGAGGATGAGACGGACTTTCTCGCAATAGGCAGATAGTTCAAATTGATAGAGTTCTAGCATAGGATGATATGGCCTCTCGATAAATCAGTTTCTCCCTGATTACTCTAACCCTATCGGGCATCGATCGCCTAAACTTAAAGACTTTACTCCGATTTTATCCGAACATTTGTACTAATAACGAGAAAGGCGAAAAAATAATCTTTTGCTAATTTTAGGGACTAGATGTAGCAAACCTAACTCAATAGCTCCACGCTTTTAGGTTAGGATATTTTCAAGCGCCAGAAGAGCCGGAATAACTTATATATTCCGGTAAACTAACTTGCGAGAGACCAATAGCATAACCTCATAGTAGAGGCGTGCGAGGGTGGGCGACTTTCTCGGATCAGAGGTTACTATGCAATTATCCAGTGACGTTTTTAATCAGGTAGTTCGCTATCTCGACAGCCACGAAGAAAAATTACGGATCAAAAAATTAATCTTTTGTATCTGTAAAAAATATTGGGAAAATGATCCTAATATTTTAGACGGTGTGGCTATGGAAGACTTGGTGAAGGAGTTAGTGCAACTCAAAACCAGTAAGGAACAATTAACTTTTTCTGTTTATAAGTTAGTTAAAACCATAAATCGTCCTGAAGTTTATGCGGGAGTAGCCACAGTTATTATTGAGCAAATCAGTAAATTATATAGTGATATTGTTGCCACCTATGACACCCAATTATCACCATTAGAACCAGCAGTTAACCCTGGGTTTACCCCCGTTAATAATCCTGTCAACAACGGGGAAGATAATTCCCTAAGACAGGTGCTTAATAGCCTAGAAAATCATCTAGAGACGGAGAGAATTCAAAAATTAATGTTTGCCGCCTGTAAAAATTGTTGGGAAAATGATCGATTGGTGATTAATAATTATGGCTTAAAAAATATTATTTTAGAACTTAGGGAAAACAATCCTAATTTCTTAAGCTTGCGAGAAACTCTCAACCAAGTTGCCGAAAATCTTAATAAAAAATCTCTATACCTTCCCCTAGCTGAGATTATTCTTACCCAGCTAGAGCCTCTCTACGATACTAATAACGATTACAAAGAAGAGGATAATGAGCCAAAAAGTAAAATCTTTAACGATCAAATGGTTCATCTAAATGATGATTGTGATTCTTCGGCTAAAACTGCATCTTTCTCCTCCTCTAGAAGTAAACCTGTGGATTTTGCCTCTTGGAGAATGGGATTGCCCTTTGCCGAGCCAGCTTTCTTAAACAATAACCCCAGTAATTCCCCACAAAGTTCTGCCTACGACACCTTTGAAATTCGTTTAGAAATTTTGCGTTATGCTAATCCTTTACGAGCCAAAATATTGATTTTCTCGCTCCTATTTTATCCTTGGGATCAGAGCAGTCAAGATTGGTTAACCTTGCGAAGTTATACCCTAGAAGATTTACTACAACAACTCATCGAAAGCGGGAAATCTCTCAAGGATATCGAAATTCAACTATACAATATTGCTCACACCCAAATGGATAGGGATGCTAACTTTCAAACCGCTGGCATTCTGGTGCAAGCTTTGCAAAAATTTTTTTAATTTTTTACCCCAATTTCTCTGAATATTCTACCTATGAAACCCACCGAACTAATTGCACGTTATGCCGATGGAGAAACTCAATTTAGTGGCTTAAAATTACCAGGAGTTAATTTAGTTGGCGCTGACTTGATTGGCATTGTTTTAAATGGAGCAGATCTGCACGGAGCCAATCTTCTCTTTACCTATCTTAACCGGGCTAATCTCGCTCAAGCTAATCTCGTGGCGGCTAATTTAAGCGGTGCTAGTCTCAACCAAGCTGACTTAAATGGGGCAGATTTACGCAGTGCTAATTTACACGGAGCGCTGCTACAAGGAGCTAATCTTCGTGATACTGATATAACCCTAGCTATTCTACTTGATGCTAACTTGATCGGGGCGGATTTACGGGGGGCTGATTTAAGTAGTGCTAACCTCACTGGTGCTTGTTTGCGGGGAACAAATATGCGTCAGGAAAAGAAAAATATTAACACTAATTTACAAGGAGCTAATCTCTATCGCGCCGACCTGCAAGGAGCTAATATGAAAGGGGTTAATCTGGTGCGAGCTAATCTAGTAGGAGCCAATTTAAAGGAGGCTAATTTGTGCCATGTTGACATCAGAAATGCGGATTTAACTAATGCTAATCTGCAAGGTGCTTTACTCACTGATGCCAATTTAGTCGGGGTGTCTTTAGTGGGAGCAAATCTAGCGGGAGCCAATTTAGTGCGGTCAAAAATGAGCGATACGGAAGCAATAGGTGCAAATTTCCATAGTGCAATTATGACTCACATAAAATTTGATCGAGCTAATCTTAGTCAAGCTAATTTTCAAGCGGCAAAAATGAATCATGCTGACTTAAGAAGGGCTAATCTTTCAGGAGTTAATCTTAGGGAAGCGGATTTAGTCGATGCTTTCTTTGCTAGAGCAAATCTCACCGGTGCTGATTTAAGTAATGCGGATCTAACTGGTGCTGAGTTAATGAGTGCTAATCTGATGGGAGTTAACTTCCGCGGTGCAATTATGCCGGATGGCCGGATTAATAATTAAAATTACTAGACAATTTTTTGGGCAATTATTCTGGTATAATTTAGGGGTAGAATTGAGGGTAGTATTATGGTTGATCCAGCAATTATTACAGAAGATATGGGCAAAATCTACACCAGCATTACAGTTATCAATCGCGCCGATCAAATTCGTGCGGAAGATGGTATGATCGCGCCGGAACAAATTCGCTCTCTTACCCTAGAAAATGTCTTGGTGGATACGGGGGCAACTACTCTTTGTCTGGTGCCGGAAGTCATCTCCCGCTTGGGTTTACAGCTTTTAAAAGAAGTAGATGTGGCTACGGCTAAAGGCATAGGAAAAGCGAGAATTTTTCGCGATGCCACCTTGATTATCGCAGGACGAGAAGGCACTTTTGAATGTTTGGAATTACCTGGAGGTCAAAACAATTTATTAGGAGTAATTCCTTTAGAAGCTTTGGGATTAGAACCGGATCTTCGTAGCCAAAAATTGCGAGTTTTACCCACGGAATCCCACGAGACTTACTTAACAATTTTATCGAACCAAATAGCTCTATAAAATCACTTTTTGTCTGACTGTTCCGGCTCTTTCCGCTATAGCGATAATCTCAATTTCTTGACCAGAAACTCCCTTAATTACCCATTCGACCGTACAGCGATAATCTAAACCGTGAGCGAGACTACTATATACTTTATTTGATCGCCCTTCTAAGTGACCGATTTCCTGCTCTAATTTTCCCACTATTAAACTCACCTCATCGGCTAAATTTAACTTGACTTGAATGGGACGAACGCTCTTTCTTTCCAGTGCCTTTTTGCTGGTATAAGTGGGTAAAAATCCCTGATTTTCTAACTGTAAAACCAGATGATAAATACCATTTCCCTCCGACTTAAGATCAAGACGAGAGATAGCTAAAAGAGGTGACATCAAAGCATGGGCAATAGTAAACTGACATTGTTTCTCACATAAATCTGGTAAATACTTTTCTGGGGCATTTTGCCAGACATTTTTAAAGTCCCAACCGCCAATTTCCACCTCTCCCAATTGGGGATGATCAAAACTTTGCCAATTAATAAAACCCTTTCCCGCTAAATTCTCATCATTCCAACGCTGTAACTTCAATTCATCTTCAAAAGGATGCCAGCGAAACCATTGAATATAATCATCTTTTTTCACTGCTGCTTGGGTGGGTGCATCCCATAACTCCACCGTAAAACCATACCAACCAAAATGATCATAACCGTAATCATCCATGGCACCGTTAGTCACTTCTTTAGGATGATAACGAAAATCGTGATAGACAGAAACGCATTCATAACCAGTCATTGCCTTTCCCTTATCAGCAATATATTTATACATTTCTAAGTCTTCCACGGGGAAATATTCATCGGGATGGGTGCTATAGGGACGCAACATTACTGCCGAATAGGTATGATAGGTAACGAAGCCATTAATATTGGTGTTATTTGCCCAAAATTGGGCTTCTGCAAGGGTTTCTGGCTCCGAAAAAGGAAAATCTCCGGCCCCCTGTTGTTCCCCTTCAGGAACCCAATAAACGGGATAATTGCGGTTAAAATCCAGGCCCTCTAGGGTGGGGGCAGTGGTAAAATTATAGCCATCGTAATCGCGGATTAAACCTTCGGTAAGCAAAGTGTAAAAAGTTCCTTCAAATTCCTCTGGTTCGCGACGCACCATAATGCGAGGATCTTGTTCGGAAATTTTCCAAGCGCCACAGGTATCTTTTTGGCGCATTTGTAAGATTAAACCATCGCCGTTAATATCTTCAGGATATAGCCCCGGTTTCTCATCCGTGTGGGGATAGGGGCGAACACTTGATCGTAACATATAGGGAGTGGTGAGATATTTTTCCGCTCCATCCACGGCTAATCGCGGCAAAATATAGACAGTGTAATGGTCAAGAAGTCTGGTAATTTGGGAATTATGACCGTATTGGCGCAAAAGATGATAGATAGTGTAGAGAGCGACGGCAGAGCCTGTTACTTCCCCCGCGTGGGTGTTAGCATCGATCCAATAGGCAGGTTTTTCTAAATAGGGGCCTGTGGCTTGATTTGTTAGGGTAGTTAACCAGATATCTCGATTTTCGTGGCTTTTACCGATCGAGGTGAGGCTAATTAAATTAGGATAGGATGAGGCTAGGTTTTTCAGGAAAGAAACTAATTCGGCGTAGGGGTAATAGTGGCTAAAATCAAACATAATCTTCTGCAACTAAAAAAAGGATTCTTGGGTTAATTTGACAAAATATGGGATGATAACAGTAGAAAACTATGGATAGTCAAGATATCGCTCGCTACATTGAAGAAACTAACGGTATTTCCAAGCCTTGGCTGTTGGTGCAATTGCGTCTCAAAAAACTGCAAGAACGTCGTGCCAGTCTTTCCCAACAGGAATATATCCAAGAATTGGATGATATTCAGCAAGACTTAATGAAATTGGGCGAATGGTGGCGAGGTATCGAGTCAGAAGTCTTTAAACCCTAAGCGGTGGCGATAATCTGTAATACTCGCGGTAAATCCTCAAATTCGCCGATGATGCGTTTCACCGGTTGCGGCCAAATCCGGACTAAAGTGGGAATAGCAGAGACATGATTGGATTCTGCTTGTTCTGGATGCTTAGAGATATCGATCACTTTCAGGGTATAGGGATGGTGTAATTCTCGTTCTAGAAGCTGATGGATCGATTCTAGGGTGTGTTTAGTATTGGCATTATTACCGGAGACAAATAACCGCAAAACATAACCCTTGGGACTAGGATTGGTATAGTCAGAGTCAGCACTAATCCCCGAAGTCGTTGGGGGGCGCTCCTGATAACGGAGAATCAGATCGTGGGATTGCCAAAGTTGGGGAAACTGCTGACGATAGGTTTCTAAGATAGTGGGATTAGAGGATTGTTCCTGCCAGGGTACAGTAAACCAAGCTTGATCGTCCGTGGCGAAAATAGCATTTAATAAAGGCTGATAGCGACGGACAAGGGGATAGACTTCGGCTCTAGTATGAATACGGTGACTATAGGGATCTCGCCAGCGATCAATGGTAGCAGTAAAACTAGGAACTAAAAAATGGGGGGGTTCTGACAACCCTAAAGCGGACTGGAGAGCAGCGCAGAGATTCAGATGCCAATGAGTTTGTTTATCAGGATCGATACAGTAAATTAGATCGCCCCCGGGGGTAAACAGGGCGATGCCTTTAAAAATATCGGGCAACACAATCGCGGAAGTGGTCACTTGAGGGGTTCCCCTAGAGAATAAGTAGGAGCTTCTATTTTTCTAGCCTACTAAACTCTTGATCCCTGAACAATTTCCTTCAGGGTTTTTCTAGATTCTACCCCGCAGCATCATCGCCAGTTCATTGGGGACCGGGGACATGGCCATGGCTACCCCCTCGGTAATCCGTCCCTCTTGATAGAGGTTAAACAGGGATTGATTAGTGGTAATCATGCCGTGGTATTCGCCGTCTCTCATTAATTCGATAATTTCGTCATTTTTGCCGCTGCGAATGTAATCTTTGACGGCCTCTGTATTGACGAGAATATCGTAAAAAGCGGTCCGTTTACCGTCGGTGGTGCGACATAAACCCTGCGAGATAATACAAACTAAAGATTCTGTGATCGCCAGCCGCGGCGATTCCCGTTCCTCGGCGCTATAAAGAGTTAAAATCCGCTCCAGGGTTTTTACAGCGCTGTTGGTGTGCAGGGTTCCCAGGACTAAGTGACCGGTTTGGGCAGCTTTCAGGGCAGTATTAACGGTGGCTTTGTCCCGCATCTCCCCCACCAGAATAATATCTGGGTCTTCCCGCAAACAGGCTTTTAGGGCATTATCGAACTCATGGGTGTGTATTCCCACTTCCCGTTGTTTGATCAAACTGCGACGACTTTTATGGACAAATTCGATCGGGTCTTCGATGGTGATAATATGTTTGGGGTGTTCTTTATTGATGTAATCGATCATGGCTGCTAGGGTGGTGGATTTCCCTGAACCCGTCGGACCGGTGATTAAAATCAATCCCTTCTGTACATCGCACACATCCCGGAAGACCATCGGTAAGCGCAATTGTTCCATAGTGGGGATTTTCATGGGAATCAGACGCAAAACCATCCCCGGACCGCGCAGACTTTCAAAGATATTAATCCGCGCTCTAGCGAATTCGTACTGAGTCGCACCGTCAAATTCTAGGTCTTTTTTAAAGCGAAGGATTTCTTCTTCACCGAGGATTTCGCGTAACCAACTATAAAAAGTGTTGATGTCAATTTCAGGATAGTCGAGAATAATCATTTCGCCACGATCCCGCATCCGGGGTTGTTCTCCAACCCCCAGGTGAACGTCCGAATAACCCCGATCAAAGGCAAACTGGATCAAATATTCTAAGGTGGGTTGGTTGGAGGCGCGACTGTGGGGAGAACGTGGTGGCGATATTTGACCATTTTGCGGCATATTTGGCACTTGTTTGGCCTGCGTCGCCACCTTTTGCGTCATTTCTTGATTTATCTCTGGTGTGGTTCCTTTGATTAACTCCGAGGGAGGTATCGGGATGGAGGGAACCGGCAGCGGCTGCAGTGATCGCGAGGAAGAATTGGGATTTGGACTCATGAGCAATAGGGGTTTTTCCTTTACTATTCCCCGATTGTACTAACATCTCATCCTCAATTTCTCAATTCCTGACAGACGTTAGATTGAGGAGTACGGAGTCAGTAGTCTCCGAGTCAGGGGAATTAAGAGTGAACGGTAATTAATCTATCTCCCTCAGAGGCTATAGTAACTATAATCACCCTTTCAGACCCCAAAATTGTTACAATGGAGGTTTAGGGCTGATAATTTTGACTACTCATTTCTGTTTGATCGTCAGTCTTAGGGGAGGTAAATACGATGAATAGTCTGCCAAGTTCAGTCGAACGGGAAAATTTAGGACAATTTTTGTTAGAAAATCTGCAAAATATTACAGATAAACTCGATCAAATTGTCACCGATTCTGATCGGATAATACTGGATAATTTACTACAAGAAACTAAGATTTTAGTTGAGCAAGTTAAGGATAACTCTAAAACTTATCAAGCAAGAGCCGATATATTTTATCAAATTAATAAATTATGGTTTCAGGTATGGAAACAGTATAGAGATGAGGATTCAGCACTGGAGTTAATCCAATATATAGACCAATTTACTAATCAAATTACTGCCTATAATCAATTATTTATCAGCCTTGCTCAGATCAATGAGGGAAAGACTGGTGAGGAAAAAGCCGATTTAATCAGAGTGGTGGAAGGTTCACTCCTTCTCTCGGAAACGATAGATGTGTTTATTGATATGTTTGCCGATTCAGAACTAGAGCAAATTTACCAGGGAGCTAAAAATGCTCTATCGGTTTCTAATCGTACTATAACCGAATATTTCCAAGATACTGAAACATCCGATTTAGTCACCAAACTGAGAGCCTATTATAGTTTAATAATTTTCAGAATTCAAGAGCGATTTAATCCTAGTAATGTATCTTTAGAAACTACTTCTCATTCCCTAACAGATGATTTAAGCGATCTTGATCCTTGGACAAGAAACTTAGTGGGTGTTGTCGATTTAGAAACTGAAAAATCTTCGTCTGAAAACTGGTTAGATAATCTTTCTGGATCAATTTCTGATCAGGAGGTTTTTGAGAAAGCATTAGAATATGGGCGTGTTTTTCGTCAGAATGTATCCTCAGAAACTACCTCTCATTCCCTAACAGATGACTTAAGCGATCTTGATCCTTGGACAAGAAACTTAGTGGGGGTTGTTGATTTAGGATCAGAAGACCCAAAAGAATCGTATATTGATTATTTAGTGGAGAAGTATCGGTGAAACGAGTCTTATTCGATAGTGATGTATTGCTAGATGTTTTGGGTGAGCGTGAACCACATTTTCCAGCATCTGTACAAGCATTCAATACAGTTAAGACAGGTAAAACTCAAGGATATATTTCTGGTCATGCCGTCACCAATATTTATTATATTTTGTCTAGAAAAAACGAAAGAGAAGTCTCAAGAAAATTGGTGATAAGTCTTCTAGAGAATTTGCAAGTTGCTAGGGTGACAGATGCAATAATTAGGCAAGCATTGACAAGTCCTATGAAAGATTTTGAAGATGCCGTTACCAGTGCCGTTGCTGAATCAGAAAAGCTAGAAATAATCATAACGCGAAACCTAAGAGATTTTGCCGCTTCCCCTGTTCCCGCAATGGTACCAGCCGATTTTTTATCGATTCTTTAACTAATGCTTCGGTAAACGTAAACCATCCGATCGCATGGGGATTAAAATCTGAGTTAAACTGCGTAATTGTTCGGCCGTTCCCATACAAATTAACAGATCCCCGGCCATTAATTCCGTATCGCCAGTCGGTCCCCCAATTAGCGTACCATCGGCGCGACGTATAGCTAAAACTAACGCCCCCGATCGAGATCTTAAATGTGCTTGACTAAGACTTAAACCGACACAGGGACAAGTCCTCGGATCGATTAAAAATTCTTCCATATAAAACGATCGATCGGTTCCAGTTAAAATCCCATCGACAAAATCCATCACCTGGGGTCGTAGGGCTGCGGCCGCTAATCTTCTACCGCCGGTAATATAGGGAGATACTACCGCATCGGCCCCGGCCCGTTGTAATTTTTGTACTGCTTCCTCGGTACTGGCCCTAGCAATGGCGCGGATTTTCGGATTAAGAGTTTTAGCAGACAAAACTGTATATAAATTCTCCGCATCGGAAGTTAAAGCGGCCACAATACAAATAGCGCGTTCAATTCCTGCCATTTGTAAAGATTTATCTAAGGTGGCATCTCCTTGAACAACAATATAATTTAATTCTTTGGCCCGATTTACCTGTAGGGGGTCTGTATCAATGACTACAAAAGGAATATTTTCGGCGTAAAATTCGATCGCCACCTGTCTCCCCGTGCGACCCAAACCACAGATGATATAGTGTTCCGATAGTCGATCGATCAAGCGTTTCTCCTGTCTCTGTTTGAGTCCCTCTTGAAAATAGCCTTGAATTAAAGCTTCGGTCAAGCGATTAACAATATAACCGATGCTGACTACTCCCATGATAATCAAAACCATTGTAAACAATCGTCCCCGTTCACCTAGGGGATTAATTTCGCCAAAACCGACGGTAGCGAGGGTACTAATCGTCATATAGGCCGAATCTAGCCAACTCCAACCCTCGATCAGATGATACCAAAGCGTACCCAGCAAAAATACCACAATCAGGGCAAAAATTCCCCCGATTAATTCCTGACGCAGACGACGATATTTATCTTCACTGATAGACAAGCAAAATTCACCCCTAACACTGTCTAGTAACTTACAATGAAATCAGTTTTTAATCTAAATAACCCGTCCTTCTCAGACGGATTTGATTATAATTTCCCCTATGTCTAATCGCGCAGGAGTTCCCCAGTGAGTCCAGAAACCCTTTTAGAACCAACCCTAGTTGATCCCACTCCCAATTTAAACCCGAATCAACCCTTCGATCGAGATAGTTTTAACAGCTATGTGATGAATACTTATGGTCGTTTTCCCATTGCGATCGCCAAAGGGTTAGGCTGTCTTCTCTGGGATACTTCCGGTAAACAATACCTTGATTTTGTTGCGGGAATTGCCACCTGTACCCTCGGTCACGCACACCCCGCTTTAATTGAAGTGGTTAGCCAGCAAATCCAAAAACTCCATCATGTCTCGAATTTATACTATATTCCCGAACAAGGGGAACTAGCTAAATGGATTGTCGATCATTCCTGCGCTGATAAAGTCTTTTTCTGTAATTCTGGTGCGGAAGCGAACGAAGCGGCGATTAAATTAGTACGGAAATATGCCCATACGGTGCTAGATTTCCTCGAACAGCCGGTTATTTTAACCGCTCACGCTAGTTTTCACGGTCGGACTTTAGCTACCATCACCGCAACCGGTCAACCGAAGTACCAAAAAGACTTTGAACCCCTGATGCCGGGGTTTGCCTATATTCCCTATAATGATATCGAAGCGGTGGAAAATGCGATCGCTGATCTCGATGAGGGTAATCGTCGTGTGGCTGCGATTATGTTGGAACCCTTGCAGGGTGAAGGGGGAGTTCGTCCAGGGGATATCGAATATTTCCAACGTTTACGGCAAATTTGCGACGAAAATAACATTTTGCTTGTCTTTGATGAAGTACAGGTGGGAGTCGGAAGAACTGGTAAACTCTGGGGTTATGAGAATTTAGGAGTGGAACCGGATATTTTCACTTCTGCTAAGGGTTTAGCGGGTGGTATTCCCATCGGTGCGATGATGTGCAGAAAATTCTGTGATGTGTTTGAACCGGGTAGTCATGCGAGTACCTTTGGAGGTAATCCTTTCGCTTGTGCCTCAGCTTTAACAGTATTACAAACCATTGAACGGGATCATCTTCTCGAAAATGTCCAGCAGCGAGGGGAACAGTTACGCAGCCGTTTACGCGTGATTGCTTCTCAATATCCCCATCTATTTGTCGATGTGCGCGGTTGGGGTTTAATTAATGGTCTGGAAATTAATTCAGAAAGTGAGTTGGTTTCATCTACTATTGTTAATGCAGCCTTGGCCGAGGGTTTATTAATTGCTCCCGCAGGTCCGAAAGTTCTCCGTTTTGTACCTCCTTTAATTGTCTCGGAAACAGAAGTAGATGAGGCTATGGATAAGCTAGAAGCAGCCATCGCTAAAGTGGTTTAATTTCAGTTATCAGTTATCAGTTATCAGTTATCAGATGTAAGTTTTAAGTTGACAGTTTCCAGTGGGTGGGTGGAATTAAATAGGGCTTGCTGAATAAATCTAAAAACCTTGTTGGATAAGGCTTTTAGACTTTTTTGACCTCAAAAAGTGCCTACAATTGGAGGGATCGGGGGTCAAAGTCCTGGACTTTTTCCCTGACAATTAGGGACCTGACCACCTCACAATCGGTAAAACCCCACACCCGTTCGGACTGCGGCGTTAGCTCAGTCGAACGCGGAGCTCACGGCCGAAGCCCACACCCCAACCCCTGCCCCCACGAAAAACTTTTTGCCGCAAACCCTACCTATGCCCTAATCCCCGACCAAATCCTCATGCGAACCTGAGCGATCGGCGATATTCATGGTTGCTCGAAAGCTCTAGATCACTTACTCGAGATTGTCAACCCC
>NZ_JBLZRT010000107.1:0-60800 GCF_048564745.1 Microcystis sp. | reverse complement strand
GTGAGATCGCGCCGTAAGAAAAACCTTCTCGACCTTGCCGGACAAATTCAATTTGCTCCAGATTTTGATTATAAAGCCCTACGGGAAACCGGTCATGTTGCTGATTGACACATCTGTGTGGATCAGCGTCTTCCGCAGTCGTGGTGATCAAGTTCGCCAGCAACTGGAAACGTTAATTGCAAATCGTGAGATTTTACTCACCCGCTTTACTCAGCTGGAACTGCTTCAAGGGAGCTTAAACGAGCAAGAGTGGACAATCCTCTCTACTTATCTCGAAGTGCAGGATTATGTTGAACTCACGCCTTCTTCCTGGCAAGCAGCTGCACGTATTTACTATGATCTGCGTCGTCAAGGATTGACTGTTCGCAGCCCAATTGATTGCTGTATTGCTCAAGCAGCATTAGAAAATGATCTGCTTCTAATTCACAACGACCGTGATTTTGAAACCATTGCTCAAGTGCGATCTCTTCAAAATCTCCGTTTTCGGCCCTAGGGTGCGTTCCCTAATCTGACTCTTACTACTCCACCAATAGATTTTTAGGAACGCACCATGCCCATAGATTGAAGCTGTGAGTTTAAGTGCGATGCTGAAGGCACTGGGTAGCAGTACGCCATCGCTGCAGCAACGTGGAGGCTAGAATATATTAAGCCCTATACGTTAGATGTTGTCTATGACTGAACGACTTGAGCAGGCGATCGCCCAATTACAAACCTTGTCAACCGATCAACAGGACGCGATCGCAACCCTAATTTTGGCAGAACTCGAAGAAGAAAAGCGATGGAATGACTCCTTTACCCGCTCACCAAACTTGCTGGCTAAACTAGCAGCCGAAGCAATGGCAGAACATCGATTGGGCAAGACTCAAGAATTAGACCCAGAAACGTTGTGAAGTCTTGTACCACTGCTCGTTTTCGGGAGATGTTTGCAGATCTTCCAAAACCGATTCAAGAGCAGACCCGTAAAGCGTATCGGCAATTCAAAGAAGACCCAAGCTATCCCAGCTTGCGATTCAAGAAAGTCCATCCACAGCTGCCCATCTATTCTGCACGCATCAATAGGGATTATCCTGCTGTCGGTCAATTAGAGGATGATACGGTGATTTGGTTCTGGGTTGGTTCCCATGCAGAGTACGATATGCTGCTGGATCAATTGTAGTGCGATGCCGCTCTGGTAGGCCCAGTTGGGGAATGTTAGGGAAGATTCCCATTGTCGTTAGAAGCGGGTAACGCGACTCGAACGCGCGACATTCACCTTGGGAAGGTGACGTTCTACCACTGAACTATACCCGCAAAACCATCCCTAATCATAGCATTGACCCCCCGACAAGAGCAACTGCTCTAGGCTGTTTTTCATCACCGCGCCGGTTTGTCCAAAAACGCTAAATAGACTCGCCAGCGGATGATCAAAAATATTCACCGTTCAACTTCTTCATCCTCAAAGAGTCAAGGAGCTAGAGATTGTTTTAAATGCCATTTGTCGATAATATCACCGGGTAATTTTGAGAGTTTGGCAAGGTTTCTTTGAAAATGCCTCTGAGCTTGGACAGGAATTTAGGGGGTATTTTCTGGAAAAGAATCACTATAATTAAATAAAAATGGTACGCTATTTTTTCCCGATCCATCCATGACTAAAACCCGGGGCATTTGCGCCCCACCTTCGCGCCAAGCTTCGATCGCTTCTTTCTGTAAAACTAATCCGCCTCCTTGTTCTTTTAAAGTTTCTGCTAATAGTCTTTGTGCCTCAGCTTTCCCTTTAGCGCGATTAACTTCTGCTTGGGCCTGTTGTTCCGCTTCTTGGGTGATATAAACGGCTCTTTGGGCCCGTTGTTCTGCGATTTGTTTATCTTCGACAGCCCGGGCAAATTCCGGAGAAAAATTCAAATCTACCACACTGGTATCTAAAACTAGAATACCATACTTTTCTAACCGAGTCGATAGGGCATTATCAAAGTCTTCTTTTAACTCACTGCGTCGAGTAATTGCCTCCTCTACGGTTCTTTTAGCGGCGGCAATTTTAAAGGATTCTTGGGTTTGAGGGGCGATAATTTTAGCGACAATATTTTGCAGGGTGCCTTGGGTTCTTCTAATGACCACTACTTGAGTCGGATCAAGACGAAAATTAATCGCAAAACTAGCGGATAAATCCTGTAAATCTTTAGTGGAACTTTGGGCGGGAACTTCAAATTTTTGCACCGTAACATCGTAGATATCGACACTAGAAACAAAGGGAGGTTTAAAGTGCAATCCCTCCAATAAAACCCCGTCCTTAGCCTTTCCTAAAACACTTAAAACCCCCGCTTGTCCGGGAGTTATAATCACATAGGCATTGAAGGCCGCTAAAATTACAATAGCAGCTAATAATCCACCGATCAGGGAAAGTAAATTAATAGCATCTTTTTGGTTCATAGTTTATACTCCTTGACGAGCGACTAAAGCGAGAATTTTTACTGCGATCGCTTGATTAACGGGCATCACTGACAGACGATTTCCTGTCCTTACTAATAATAATTCATCGGCGGTAAAATTTTGTTTTAAAATTCCTAGGGGCAGCAGTTGGGGAAAAAGGCGCTCAAACTCAACTTTAACCGTCCACCAGCGCGGGGAATCTGGGGAGGATTTAGAATCATAGTAGGGACTATCGTGATCGAATTGTGTGGGATCGATCATATCAGTTTGCACCACTCGCATCAAGCCGACAATCCCCGGCGGGGTCGTATTAGAATGATAAAAAAAGGCCAAATCTCCCCGTTTCATCTGACGGAGAAAATTGCGGGCCTGATAATTTCGCACTCCCTCCCAAATAGTTTGACCATCTTTTTTAAAATCCCCGATACTATAGACATGGGGTTCCGATTTCATTAACCAATAATTTAAATTCATCATTTATACTTGTTATTAATTCAAATAAGCTCAAAAATATTTTTAGCCGTTCCTGTCAGCCTTGTTGCCATAGGATTAAATATAATTCACTTTAGCTGCTTTTGTAGTTCTACTCAAACAATTATTGGGAAGAATGTATCTAAAAATACTTTTGTTAGCAGCAATTTTTAAGGACTATGAGCCTTCAAGTCTAGCTATTCTTGGCAACCGTCAGTTTTTCCCCACAGCTAAAAATAATTTATTCTCCACTATTAAATCGCTCAAATAAGCTGTAAAATAGGATACATTGCTCTAAAAATCTCTAGCCAATCCATAGATTATCGGTGTTCCAAGCCACTCGCCGCCGTTTAGCCTTATGGTACACTGTTGTCACTGCCATACTACTGCTCTTTCTCGCTACGGGAATGTATTTTTATGTGCGCCATACCTTAGTGGATCGCATTGATGATACCCTCAAACACATCATTGAGGTGGTAAATCGTTCCCTCGTGATCGAATCGATTCCCCCGAACCAAGGACGTTATCGCGTCGATCCCCTCGCAAGTTTTCCCAGTCAGGGTAAATCCGTGGAGGACGATCATATAGATTTGGAATGGTTCGATCCCCAAGGTAATCTAGTTTGGTCAACTCTGGCTGAATCCTTAGATATTCCCCTCCATCCCCACCGTCAAGGGGAAACTATTCGCTTATCCGATGATCGTCTGCTGCGACAAATAACCGAAAGGGTGGAAATCGATCATCATGTTTTGGGATATCTGCGGGTAAGTCATCCTTGGTTTGAGGTGACAAAACCAATTAGACAGCTATTATTGGATTTAATCGTCGGAATTTGCCTGATGATTGCCAGTGTCGCTGGGATTGGTTGGTTTTTGTCCGGTTTAGCCATTCAACCAGTAAAAGAGTCCTATCAGAGTTTAAAACAATTTACCGCCGATGCTTCCCATGAATTACGCAATCCGATCGCCACTATTCAAACTAACGTGCAAATGGCGATCGCTTATCCCCAAACTGGCGATCAACGCTTGCAGGTGATCGAGCGTTTAACGGAAAGATTGGGCAATTTAGTCAATGATCTGCTTTTTTTAGCCCGTTCTGATAGTGGCATCGTCCAACCGATCGAGCAAGCTGTACCTTTGGATGCTTTATTGATGGAAGTGGTGGAAGAACAGCGTTTAATCGCCGATAAGCAGGGAATTTGCCTCTCTTTGTCGATTGTGGAACCGAACCAAGAGGATTTTTCCTACAGCGATGAAATGTTTACTATGGAGGGAGATTGGGATCAATTAGCTCGTTTATTCACAAATTTAATTTCTAATGCCCTAAAACACGCTTTTTTGCCCGAATCTGAGCCTAAAAATGTAGCAGTGGAGTTGGAAAAAAGTAAACGCGATCGACAATCGGTGTTACTGGTGCGCGTCAAAGATAACGGAATCGGTATTCCCGAGGCTGCTTTGTCCCATATTTTTGATCGCTTTTATCGTCTCGATCCCGCACGACAAAATTCTGCCACTTCTGGGGGAACAGGATTAGGATTAGCGATCGCTTTAGCGATTACCCTCAGTCATCATGGACAAATTAGCGTCGAAAGTCAGATCGATCGAGGAACAATCTTCACCGTCACCCTACCGAAAAGCCATCAACGGGAGAAAAAAACCGAAAAGTCAGAAGCTTAACACCTCTGACTTTTTTTATACCCCCAAGGGAATTCGAATCCCTGTCGCCTCCGTGAAAGGGAGGTGTCCTAGGCCACTAGACGATGGGGGCTTGGATTTCAGACCTTTTTAAATATAACAATAATCTTTCTGGGAGTCAAGGGTTTTGACCAAAATTTTTTTTATCCCGTCCTTGCACAATAGGATAGTCTAAATGAAGATGTTATCGCCCAAAATCCATGGCTGCCGATCCCTATAAAAGCCGACTGTTCAACCTGATCAACCGTCGTTTGATCCGTCTGAAAGATAACCTCAGCCGCGTCTCCCGTCGCGGTCAAAACGCGATCGCTATTGCCCTGCAAATAGCCCTCTATCCCGTCTATTTGCTGGTACAATCCCTGCGGGTGACGGCTAATCAATTGGGGAACAGTCTCCAGAAACAATTATCACCCCCCGGCAAGGATGGAACCGATGCGATCGCGGAATTTCTCCAGAGCTTATCCGACCAAGAAACGGCATTTATTGGCATAGCAGCCGATCTAGAGGATCAAGCTTTAGTTTTCGTCACTAACGATCACCAGACCGTTAAAATCACCGATAATCAAACCCAAAGACAAATAGAAAAACAAATTAGAACGGCACTGGCTAACTACGCCCTCGAAAAACGGAAAATTAAGCGATTAAATCCTCAATATCCGCCTTTATTACCGAATTTTACCGACAAAAATCCTGTCTTGCCTCCGATCCGTTGGTTTTGGAACCTACTACGCTGGGAACAACAGGGACAAATAGCGATCGCCATAGATCTATTCCAAGAATCCCATCTCGTCAAAACCCCGACACCACTCTCCTTACCACTGCCTAATTTAAATTCTCAAGGGATTTTGGAAGTCATTGACGAAAAATTAGCGATTTTCGAGACTAAATTTCTGGCTATCTCCCCCGCAATCCCAGGCAGTTTGAGCCACACCTCTAAACCCCCTTCTGATCTCGTTAACCAGTCCCCGAATCTGGAGAAAAATTCCTCCTATCTCTGGCGACTTTATTGGTTAATTTATGCGGCGATCGAGCATTTCTGGGCAAAAGAAAAGAACAATTTAGAATATAGTGCCGATTCACCCGCTTTATCGGCAAAATATCCCTTAAGTCTTCCTAATTCTCTGCTGATCACCTTCAAGCAACGTCTCCAGGATTGGCTAGAAAAACAAACCCAAGCGGATCCCTTCACGATCGGCAAACTCATCCAAGCGGCGATCGATCACTTCTTTGCCTCTCGCCAATCCCTGACATTTTCCGCCGTCAGCGAGCAAAATTGGCTAGAATCCGCCGATATATCGGCTATTTCTCCCCAAGACTCCGAAAAACCCCGCCTTAACCCCGCTAATTCCCTTAGCCAGTCCCCAGGCACACCAGCCGAGCCTCTTAGCACAAAAAAAGCTTTTAGTCAAGAAAAACAAAATAAATCTTTACAAAAAATCCCCCCGGCCGCTGCTGAAATTACTGCCAGAGAATCCCCCCCCGCCACCCAATTAGATGCCCGCTATGCTAAGGAGATAATTCAACCAATTAACGAAGAATGGTTAGAAACCGAATCAACCCCCGTCGGCTACGTTAAACACCCCTTAGAACGGATTTTAGAGGGATTAGATGCGATTATTTTATGGGTAGAGGAATTAGTCATTAAAATTTGGCGTTGGTTGCGGTATGATCGACGCATTTCTAAATTACTCAAACGCAAACGCTAAATCGAGCGGTTTTGGGTATAGTCGCTCGGGTAGTCTTTCTGTTGTGAGAAACTTGAGACTATCTTTAGGGACTTATACCAATTTTCTAAACTAGCGGCAGAGATGGCTAGTTAAAAAAGGCACTCAACTGACCGATATTATCGTATGGGAATGCACCACCGTTTTATTTCTTTTGATAGTCCCTTCGATTAGTCCCAAACCCTATCAAACACCGAACCCAACTTTTTGGCAAAAAGTAACCAGAAAACTCGGCTTAGGAAAATAATAATTAGGAGTGAATAATCAGTTTTCAGGTTATTAAAGACTGATTATTTATTGCCCCTTTTGCCTATTGCCTATTGCCTATTGCCTGTCCTGATATGTAGCTTATACTCAATGGATTTAGTACCAGTTATCTTAAGGGTGAGTTAGGAAGTCTCTGGTTTTAGGGAACAGGGAACATTAGCCAGTCGTCTGGGGATGATAGCAAATTAGGTTACATTTTATCTGTAGAAGAAACGCTGTAACCTAATTCCGATGATGGCTGTACTTTCTGACCTATTTTTGGTTCCGTCCCTGCCAACAATCTTTTAATATTACCCTGATGACGAACAATCACATAGATTCCCCCCATCAAACTAAATAAAATATAGGGGAGAGGTTGACCCAAAATAACCATTAAAATATTCACCACCAGCGCCCCGATAATCGAACCTAAAGAAACAATCCGGAAAAGTGCGAGCATAACTAAAAAACTCGCCAAAGTTCCGCAAGCCACTAGGGGATTCATCACTAATAAAACCCCTAAACTGGTGGCGACGGATTTACCACCACTAAAATTCAAGAAAATCGATTTACTATGACCGATGATTGCCCCCAATGCTGCCCCGATAATTAACCAGTAATACCAACTTTCTGGGAGAGGATTGACATCAATAAAATATAGCCCGCGTACCAGGGCCACCGCCGCCATTCCTTTTAACATATCAATTAATAACACCATCGCCCCGGCAGATTTTCCCAGAGTTCTTAGCACATTGGTGGCTCCAGTGGAACCGGAACCATAGTCACGAATATCGATACCTTTGCTGTATTTACCGATTAAATAACCCGTGGGAATTGAACCGAGCAGATAGGATAAAAGTAAGATACCAAGACTGATAAGAATCGGAATAAGCATAAATTAAGCTGTTCGTAATTTAAATTGCTTGTTGAGACGAGGCAAGAGGGAAAAGGCAAAAGGCAACAGTAAAGGGATTGGGGGAGGTTCGGCTAATCTAAGAATAAGCGGGTTAAATGCGTCTTAGCTTAAACCCAATTTTTAGCAAGAGCGAGCGCCGTCATCAGTGTATCAGCCTGAAGACAAAAAACCACTCACAGGGAACCATAGACGGGAATTGCCGCCCCGCGCAAGTCTTTCGCCCCTTCCCCCGCTAGAAAACAGATCACCTCGGCTAGAGATTGGGGACTTACCCAGTCCTTGGCATTTGCCTCTCCCATCGCTTCCCGGTTGCCCGGAGTGTCGATAACACTTGGCAAAACCACGTTAGCAGTAATATTAGTCTGTTTGGTTTCTTCTGCGATCGCTTGGGTTAAAGCCACTACCGCCGCTTTCGAGGCACAATAGGCGGCCAAATTTGCCCCCGGTTGTACGGCACCACGAGAACCGATAGTGACGATACGACCATAATTATGAAGTTTCATCGAGCGTAAACAGTGTTTACACAGTAAAAAAGTGCTATGGAGGTTTAAATCGAACATTTTTAGCCAATCTTCATAGCTAAACTCCTCCGTCGCCCCCATGGTAAAACCCCCGACTAGATGAATTAAAACATCGACCCGACCGAGATCATCAATTAATCTAGCCACGGCAGTTTCTTGGGTTAAATCCACCCTGACAAAGCGAATACGCTCAAATTCCGCCGCACTCAGCCGAGATTTCAGACGAGCTACCTCCCTTTCCTCCCGATAGGTCATGGTTAGATGACCGCCATGGTGTAAAACCGCCGGAGTGACTCCTAAACCCAGTCCTCCCGTACCGCCGGTCAGCAATACCCGTTTATCTTTCATATTGATTGATAGATAGTCGATCGCTCCAATTATAGATGATTTAACCCGGCAATTGGGCAATATTACCGCCTTTCTCGCCGGTCTAGGATTCCTTCATCGCTTGTTTTTTCTCCGCCTTCAGGTCGCGACTGCTGGCGGCGGCAATTTCCGCATCCATCAGGGTGCGTCCGGTAGCTGCTAGATAGACATCATCGAGACTAGGACGGGATTGGGCCATGCTAAACACGGGTAATCCCGATTCGGCTAGGGTTTGTTCAATTTTGCTTAAAGGATTGCTATTGGCCGTGACGATGAGATTAAGGGAGTTACCCTGGGCGGTATTGACGATCACTTCCTCGACAAAAGGCAGACGGGATAATAACTCTTTCGCTTTTAGGGCCTCTTCCTCTGGGGAAAATTCTCGCACTTTTAGGGTAATGCGATCGCCACCCAGTTGCTCCTTCAGTTGTGAGGGGGTACCGCGAGCGATGACGATACCATTGTCGATAATTGCCAAGTTATCGGCCAAGGCGTCAATTTCTTCGAGATAATGGCTGGTAATTAATACACTGGTTCCAGCCGCCCGCAATTGTCGCAGAAAATCCCAGACAATCAAACGACTTTCGATATCGAGTCCCACAGTCGGTTCATCCAGCACCAAAACTTCTGGCTGATGCAGTAATCCCGCCGCTAAATCCAGCCGTTTTTTGATGCCGCCGGAATAGGTTCCTGTTTTTTTGTCGGCGTATTCCTCTAATCCTAAAAGATTTATTAATTCTTTGATGCGCTCTCTTGACTTTTGAGCAGGAATGTGATAGATAGCCGCTTGTAGTTGCAACAGTTCCCGGCCCGTGAGCATTTTATCAAGGGCGACTTCTTGGGCAACGTAACCCAGGCGTTTACGGGCGGATTTGGGGTTATTCAGGGCATCGACACCCCCCACCTCGATTTTGCCGCCATCGGGTTTAGCAAGGGTACAAAGACAGCGAATCGTGGTGGTTTTCCCCGCACCATTGGGACCGAGTAAACCGAAGATTTCTGCCGCTGCCACGGTAAAGGAGATATCTTTAACCGCTGCTGTCTGACCGTAGGATTTTTTTAAGTTTTTGATCGCCACCGCAAGGGTCATAAGCTGATTTTCGCCCACTTGAGCGAGACAATTTTTTTGTTAACTTTCTCGGTCTATTTTAACCCAGATTCCCCACTTGAAAATCTGGTATTGTAGATTTGATCTACTCACTGCGCTCTCTGCGGCGGTAATGACTGGCAGCTCAAAGGTTGAGAAGGTGGCACTCGTTGGCAATCCCCACTGATTGCCGATTGTTGGGCCAGGGTTTCCAGTTTAGTCTCAACGACAAGGTGTAAAAAATGGCGGTCCGTTGCATCTTCAATTACCGTAACCGATCAAGGTTCCGATTTTTAACCACAATTTTTCGATAAATTCTCCTTTTTAGCGAAGTTTTTTGTCTCTCGACTGGCAAAATATTCAGCCAGTTTTAAGTAGCTGGTTATAATTAAATTAAAAATGGATTTTAGGTTCGATCCCTCCTGCCCCCCTTGATAAGGGGGGTGCCGATAGGCGGGTGGATCCCCCTTAATAAGGGGGGCATCTGATAATTTTTAACGCCTACCTACTTAAGCCGGTAGATACTGGTGTTTGTTAGGGAGAGTCAGGAATTTTTTACCTAGATTTTTTAACAGTTCCCGAACCATCAACTCCGAGTGCCTTAATACTGTTCGGGTCAATTTTATTAACTCGACCGAGTAGTAAAAATTCAACTCAATCGGTTTTGTAGAGAGCCAACTTATCTCCAAAACCGCGCTAGATCGAGATCGGCTTTGTTGAAATGGAAAACAGGGATTATTCCCTAAAAAACTAGCAACTTTTTTGACTATAATAACGACAAGATTATCGGTATAGTTTTAAACTATCCTAGGATAAGCCCTATCTCGATCGCAGTATATATTTATGAAATTTAGTGAAATTGCCCAAAAATTAAGCCCTTTAGTCTCTGCTCACAGTTTAACTGCCTATCCCGACAGAAATCCCCAAATTAAAGCCATAACTCCCATCGAAACCGCCCTAGTCGATACCATTAGCTATATCGAAGGGGGAAAATTTGCTTCCTTTGTCGCCAAAACTGACGCTACTGCCCTAATTCTGCCCCTGGATAGCAATTTACAACAACAGGCCGACGAACGCGGCATCGCTTGGTTAGCTAGTGCCAATCCCCGACTTTTATTCGCCCACGCCATCAAATTATTCTATCAACCCTTTCAGCCCCAACCCTACATTCACGCCACCGCCGTGGTGCATCCATCGGCTAAAATCGGCCATAAAGTCGCCATCGGGGCCCATGCGGTGGTGGAAGCGAATGTCATCCTCGGTGATGGCGTGTGCATTCATCCTAACGCCGTTATTTACCCCGGGGTGCATATTGGTGATCGCACAATTCTCCACGCGAACTGTACTATCCATGAACGGGTACAAATCGGCAATGATTGCGTTATCCACAGTGGCGCTGTTATCGGTGCCGAGGGCTTCGGTTTTGTGCCGGTTCCCGAAGGCTGGTTTAAGATGGAACAATCGGGTATCGTGGTCTTAGAAGATGGCGTAGAAATTGGCTGTAATAGCGCCGTGGATCGTCCGGCAGTGGGAGAAACCCGCATCGGTAGCCAGACTAAGATCGATAATCTCGTCCATATTGCCCATAATTGCCAAATTGGCCAAGCTTGCGCCCTAGCAGGACAGGTGGGCATGGCAGGAGGCGTAAAAGTGGGCAATCGCGTTATTTTAGCGGGACAGGTGGGCATTGCCAATCAAGCAGTGATCGGGGACGGTGCGATCGCAACAGCCCAAGCTGGCATTCACAACGATATCGGGGCAGGAGAAGTGGTTTCTGGCTCTCCCGCTATCCCCCATAAGCTATTCCTCAAGGTAGCAGCCGCTTACAAGCGTTTACCCGAAATCTATCAAGCGGTTAAGCAGTTGAAAAAATAGCCCTATTCAGGGGACAGGAGGCAGGAGGCAGGAGATTATTTTTATTTATTCTCCCTTCTCCCTTCTCCCCACACCCCACACCCCACACCCCACACCCCACACCCCCATCTCCCCACTGATAACTGATAACTGATAACTGATAACTGAATCAAAGTGACTCGCAAAAGCAAGGGCGCTATCGCCGCAGGACATCCAAAAACTGCCGAAGCTGGACAATTAATCTTAGAAATGGGCGGCAATGCCTTCGATGGGATTGTTGGCTCGATTTTAGCGGCTTTCGTGGTCGAATTTACCCTCGCTTCGGCGGGGGGCGGCGGTTTTTTACTAGCACATACCAAAGAAAAAGTCAATACCCTTTTTGATTTTTTTTGTCAAACTCCCAAATCTAAAAAACCCTTGACAAATATCGACTTTTACCCAGTGGCGATCGATTTTGGTGGTGCTAGTCAAGATTTTCACATTGGCCGAGGTGCGATCGCGACTCCGGGGGCGTTACGGGGATTGGAAATAGTGCAGAAAAAACTAGGAAAATTACCCTTTGCCGTGGTAGCGGAGCCAGCGATCGAATATGCTCGTCAAGGCTACATTTTGAGCCAATATAACGGCTTTTGCCTGGGTTTACTATCTTCGATCCTGCTCAAAGATCGAGAGGGCTTAAAAGTCTATGCCCCGCAAGGAAAACTCCTCCAAGCTGGCGATCGCTGTGTGATGAGGGATTTTGCCAATAGCTTAGAGGAATTAAGCAAAAAAGGCGTAAAAGACTTTTATGAGGGAGAAATCGCCCACCAAATCGCCAAGGATATGCAGGACGGCGGTTATCTTACCCTAGAGGATTTAAATCATTACCAAGTCCTTGAGAGAAAACCCCTAAAAACCGAATATCGGGGGTACGAAATACTGACCAATCCGCCTCCTAGTTCTGGAGGAATTCTCCTGGCTTTTGCCCTAAAATTACTGGAAACAGTCAATTTATCGGCTTTAGAGCCTCTAGGAGCCAAACATCTGCAAATTTTAACGGAAGTGATGGCCTTAACCAATCAAGCTCGCGCCCAAGGCTACGATAATTTTATCCATCAGGAGGGAATCGAAGATGAGTTCCTCTCGCCAGAATTTTTAGGCAAATATGCCAATAAATGGGGCAGTACCACCCATATTAGTGTTATCGATGGGGAAGGTAATGCGGCCAGTGCCACCTTTTCCAACGGCGAAGGATCAGCTTATACCGTGCCGGGGACGGGAATTATGCTCAATAATATGATCGGGGAAGCGGACTTAAATCCCTTTGGTTTTCACAATTGGCCTGTTGATCGTCGTTTATCCTCAATGATGTCGCCGACAATGATTTTAGAGGAAGGAAAGCCGCGATTTGTTCTCGGTTCTGGGGGTTCCAATCGCATTCGCACCGCTATTTTGCAGGTTATTAGCAATTTAATCGATTTTCGGCAATCTTTAGCCGATGCGATCGCTGCCTCGCGCATACATTGGGAAAATCAACAATTAGGAATTGAACCCCTAGAAGATCGGGAAAATCTGCTCGAAAATCTGGTTTTACCCGCAAATACTCAAGTATCCCGGTGGCAAGAACAAAATATGTTTTTTGGGGGTGTGCATGGGGTGGCAGTGAATGAGCGGGGGGAATTAACCGCTACGGGCGATCCGCGTCGGGAGGGAGTAGGATTAGTGATTAGGGATTTTTAGGTAATGGGTACAACTTGCAGGCGTAACCCAAGTGCTTGCAAAACCTTAAGAACTGTAGCAAACTCTGGATTACCCTGATTCGACAAAGATTTGTAGAGACTCTCCCGTCCCAAACCCGTCTCACGAGCAATACGAGTCATCCCTTGAGAACGGGCAATATCCCCTAATGCTGCCACTACTAAGCTAGGATCGCCATCTTCGAGGGCAGCTTCAAGATAAGCGGCGATATCTTCTTTTGTTTTCAAATGATCTGCTGCATCCCAAGGATAAGTCTGAATTGTAGCCATAGAGAACCTCCTATAAGTCTTGGGCTAAATCTAATGCTGTTTTGATGTCCCGTTCAAAATCAATCGAATCTTATTTTAGCCGGTGCTTAAAAGACGGTGGCTTTCATACTCCCGTGTTACTATCGGTAATTAGTAATCGGCCAACATAGTGGTGTGAGCTTGTTTACTTCTTATCGTTTACTGTTTACTTTTGAGATACTCATGTTGCTCTTGCGTTATGGTATTACCGTGAGTGCGGTGCTTGGGTTGATTTTCTTGGCTGAATCCTCGGTTAAGGCACAAACTCAGTCCGCTGCCGATTTATTGAAGAAACCCCAACCTATTGTCAATCCAGTTTCTCAATTACCTGGTCCATCGGCGGCACCGGCAACCACGGAAGCGGATCCCAAAGCCCCTAATTATCTTAATCCTAGTGGCAATCCCCTAATTTTTCCCACCAAACCGGATGAGGTGGGAATTAGGGTAGTACAACCGATCACCTTAAATCAAGCGATCGAATTAGCTTTAAAAAATAATCAGACCTTACAGACAGCCCGGGTAGATTTAGAAATCGCTCGCGCCCAATTAAAGGAACAACAGGCGGCTTTATTACCGGCAGCCCAAGCGGAAACCAGTCTCACTCAAGATCAATCAGCCGCTGCCCAAAGACAGAATAATTTGGCTCGTCAACAGGGAAGGCCACCACTTAACCCTGAAGATAGTACCAACTTTCAGGGTAGTGTTCGCATTGTCTATGGGGTTTATACAGGGGGTGAACGGTCAGCCCAGATCAAAAGGGCCGAAAAAGTCATCCGGCAAAGGGAATTAGAGGTGGAACGAGTCTCGGAACAAACTCGTTTTGATGCTACCGATGCCTATTATGAATTACAGAGGGGTGACGCTCAGGTAGCGATCGCCCAAGCCTCGATCGAAGATGCTAGTCAAAGTTTGCGCGATGCTCAATTATTGGAACAAGCGGGACTAGGAACCCGATTTGCTGTCCTACAGGCGGAAGTTGACCTCGCTAACGCTAACCAAGACCTAACCCGGGCGATTTCTACCCAGCGTATTTCCCGACGGCGACTGGCACAGATATTGAGTGTCGGTCAGCACATCGAGTTAACCGCTGCCGATGAGATTCGCGAGGCGGGAACTTGGGGCTTAAGTCTTGATGATAGTATCGTTTTAGCCTATAAAAATCGCGCGGAATTAGAACAACAACTCTTACAGAGGGAAATTAACGCAGAAGACCGCTCGATCGCTATTTCGGCGGTGATTCCCCAGGTGGACCTTTTGGGCGAGTATAATGTCCTCAACGATCTCAGTGATGAAGCTGGTTTTGGCGATGGTTTTAGCGTCGGCGGCCGGATTCGTTGGACTTTCTTTGATGGTGGTCGTGCTTTTGCTCGCGCCCGTCAAGCGGAAAGAAATATCGATCGCGCCGATACGGAATTCTCCCTCCGTCGCAATGAAATTCGCCTTCAGGTGGAGGAATCTTACTATAATTTGATTTCTAACCAAGAAAACATTAAAACTTCGCAAAAAAGCATTGAATCGGCCACGGAAAGTCTGCGATTAGCCCGTTTACGCTTTCAGGCCGGTGTGGGAACCCAAACGGACGTGATCAACTCCCAACGGGATTTAACCGATGCCAGAAGTCGTTATCTACAGGCGATCGTTGATTACAATAGATCCCTGAATAGTCTCCAGCGATCGATTAGTAATTTACCAGACAATCGTTTGTTTGAAGTGCGTTAATTGTGGGATTTATCGAGGTGTGGTGTGGGGGGAGATTTGCCTATCTCCCCTATTTTAAGGAGTTTCGATAGATCACTGGGTTAGGCGATCGTTCCCGTCAAGGGGGAACTAGGACTAGCATAGGACTTAATCGGCATTCTTCCCGCTAAATAGGCTAAACGTCCCGCTTTTGCTGCCATTGCCATGGCTTGGGCCATCATAGCTGGATTGGCCGCCATAGCGATCGCACTGTTAATTAATAAGGCATCGGCCCCCATTTCCAGGGCCCGGGCTGCTTCTGAGGGTGTACCGATCCCGGCATCGACCACCACGGGAATTTGGGACGATTCGATGATAATCGCGATATTTGCCTCATTTTTCAGCCCCTGTCCCGACCCAATCGGCGATCCTAGGGGCATAACCGTGGCGCAGCCGGCTTCCTCTAAACGTTTGGCTAAGAGAGGATCGGCGTTAATATAGGGCAGTACGGCAAAACCTTCTTTAACTAATTGTTCCGCCGCTTGCAAAGTTCCGATCGGATCGGGTAATAAATATTTAGGATCGGGAATAACTTCGAGTTTAATAAAGTTATTGTCTTCCTGTCCCAATAATTTGGCCATTTCTCGTCCTAAACGAGCCACCCGAATCGCTTCTTCGGCCGTTTGACAACCGGCAGTGTTGGGTAACATCCAGATTTTTGACCAATCGATCGCCGCTGCTAATCCCTCATGACCGGGTGCGTTCGTTTGTACTCGTCTAACGGCAACGGTGACAATCTGACATTCACTGGCACTAATACTTTCCTGCATAGTCGTCAGATTGGCATATTTGCCAGTCCCAGTCATCAAGCGGGAGTGAAAGGTTTTCCCGGCAATGGTGAGGCGATCATTCTGGGGCGATAAAAGTGCTTGGGGTTTATTCTCAATAATAGTTAAGGACATAGGTGGAATAGTAACGGGTGATGGTTGATTAAAGCGATCGCAGCTAAAATGGGTCAAAATGGGATTAACTTTGTCATTAATCACCAGGTCAGCAATCAAGGAAGCAGTGACAGGAGCGAGTAAAATGCCGTTACGATAGTG
Source organism: Microcystis sp. (assembly GCF_048564745.1). NCBI lineage: Bacteria > Bacillati > Cyanobacteriota > Cyanophyceae > Chroococcales > Microcystaceae > Microcystis > Microcystis sp. The sequence continues at coordinate 44,711 of NZ_JBLZRT010000107.1, read as the reverse complement.
ACCCGTGGCTAAAATCAGGTTATCACAGCTACTGCGGCCTAAAATGGGCAATTCATCCGGTGTACCCGGGCGGAATCCCCACCACATTTCCTCGATTTCCCAGTCAGCTAAAGGGGGATAGAGACGGGTAGCACGCGCAAAAAGGGTTTGCAATCCTTGGGGTGTATTGCCAGTTTGCCAGGCGACTTTTTCAGAAGTGGCCCCGATAATTAAACGACCATGGCGACGGGGAACCAGATAGGTTTGGGGACCGAATAAAACCCTAGTTAAGGTCTGGTTAGGGGGCATTTTTACCGCGGCCATTTGACCTTTGACGGGATGGATGGGGAGGGGTAAAAGTTGACTGGCCCAAGATCCCGTCGCTAAAATATAAATTTTTGCTTCTAATTCCCCAATTGAGGTATAAATACTCTTGACTTTTCCCTGCTTTTGTTGTATAGCGTGGACTTCTACCCCTTGGCGAATTTCTACCCCTAAATTTTCGGCCGCTTGTTGCAGCCCAGTCACTAGCTGCCGGTTGTCCACTTGTCCATCGTCGGGATACCACCAACCACCGACCACATCTTTACCTAGTCCGGGTTGGTAGAGATGAACTGCATTGCTGTCTAACCAAATTTTATTAACTTCCTCGGTAGTAACGGGCTGATCTAGCTCGTAAACGGGAGCAAGAATACCACAGGGATAGTAACCGCTGTTTATTCCCGTTAAATCCTCGATTTTGCGGCTCCACTCTGGATATAGCCAGCGCGATTGTAAACAAAGATCGAGAAACGGACCCGCGGGAATCCCTTCTGCATGGGGGGCCAACATTCCCGCAGCCGCACGACTAGCGGCCTGAGCTATATCTCGAACTAGGAGGGTAACTTTTGCCCCGCGCAATTGCAAATCGACGGCGATCGCTAATCCGATGATACCACCGCCCAGGATCAAAATTTCGCTAGTTGAGTTCATAAAAGTCTCTGGCACCGAAAAGAATTACTGGAATGACAAGCAATTAGAAGTTAAAACAAGAAAGACGCAGTAAAATAGCATATATATTTTTTTATCCCAATTAATCATAATTTTTAGCTTGATTGACTGCTAAACTCGCAATTAGTGGGCCGAGAGGGGGAAGAAGTGAGGCTACTGGCATAATTTAAGCTTAAGATGATTTGTAGTCAATCTTTTCTAAGCTTCCCTTTTTCTTTAGAGCTTATGACTTCCCCTGCTGTCGATCGAGTTTATCAAGGTCAATTCGGAGAGTTTACGATTACGGATAGCGATCGCCTAGGCGTGCGTCTCTACCGTCTGGGGTTAAATTTAGCGGCTTTTAGTTTCGCTGTCGCTACAATTATAGTTCTCACCGGACTGCAATTACTGCCCCTGACTAACCTTTTATACATTGGTTTTTGTCTGGGGTTAGGCATCAGTTTATTGACTATCCATATATATTTAATTCCCCTCCATCGTCTCCTGCAAGTTTTTTGGCTAATCGGGGCGATTACTTCCCTAATTTTCAGCCTCTATTCTCACCTTTCTCCCCTAGAATTTGTCTATAACCACCCGGTGAGTTTATTCGGTGTCGGCTTTATTTTTGCTAGTCTCACGGGGATTTATTTCAAAGAAGCTTTTTGTTTTAATCGTCTAGAAACCAAGCTTTTAACCCCTCTAGTTCCCACCCTTTTACTCGGTCATCTTTTGGGGATATTGCCCTTAAATTGGGAAAAGGGGCTATTAATTCTCTGGGCGACTTTATTCGTTATCTTTGCTCTGAGAAAATTAAGCCAACCTCTCCCCAACGATATCGGTGATAAATCGGTCTTTGAACATCTTAATCATTGATAAACTCTCCAGAGATTAAAATCTATTCTAAGATACAGTCTTGCGGGCAAGTGAGTGGAACGAACCACTCCAGACACAAAGGACACAAAGATCGATCACTACTATATAAGTTAAACTGATCGGGTTTCAGCTTTTTGTTCTTTGTCTCTTTCTGGTTTATTCTTGGTCAGTAATCAGTAAACAGTAATCAGTGAAAAGATAGTAAGAAACTTATATTTAATACTGTCACTTAAAACTCAAATCTGATAACTGATAACTGATAACTGATAACTGTTACCTATCTGGGGGCCTCGATGGTAGCCGGATTAGTAGTATTGGCAGTCTTGCTAGTGAACATTTGTATCAGGCTAAAACCGACAAAAGCGAGTAAAGCTATGCCACCAATAGCAGTAACAATTTTACCCACGAGATTTTCTGTGCGGGGTTGTTCGGGGGCATCCTCGTTGGGATCCTCCGAATGGGCAAAACGATTGTAGAGGAAATCGAGGGCTTCATTGCGAAGTTCGTAGTAACGGGGATCCTCAGTAATTTGGGAATGAACCCGGGGACGAGCAAAAGGCATCTTTAACACCTCCCCGATTTTAGCGCTTGGGCCGTTGGTCATCATCACCAAGCGATCGCACAAGAACAAAGCCTCATCAATATCGTGGGTAATCATCAACACGGTTAACTGGTGTTCTTGCCAGATTTTCAGCAATTCTTCCTGTAATTCTTCTTTAGTAATCGCATCTAGGGCTCCAAAAGGTTCATCGAGGATGAGGACTTGGGGACGAATGGCCAGGGCGCGGGCGATCGCAACCCGTTGTTTCATGCCTCCCGATAATTGGGGGGGTTTTTTCTGGGCTGCTTCTGTCAATCCCACTAAGGATAGATTTTCTTCCACGATTCTCACCTTCTCAGCGTGAGATTTTTGGGGATAAACCGAACTAACCCCGATATAAACGTTCTCAAAGGCAGTTTTCCAGGGCAAAAGCGAATAATTTTGGAATACCATCATCCGGTCCGGTCCTGGTTCCTTAACCTCTTTATCCTGTAGCAGCACTTGCCCACGACTAGGAGAAGAAAACCCCGCCACCATATTTAAAAGGGTCGATTTACCGCAGCCGGAGTGACCGATAATGCAGACAAATTCCCCCTCGTTGACTTGCAGCTCCACACCGTCTAAAACGGTGTAAACCCCTTCGGGAGAGGGGTATTCTTTGGCAACATTACTAACTAATAAAAAAGGCTGGGTGGTGGTGCTGGAATTCACGGTCTTATCGGTAAAAGTTTGCATATTCGTCCTAGATTTATTTTAAGGTGGGCAAAGCCCACCACAACCATTAATTAGCGACGGGATCATCGAGGAGAACTTCTGAGACGCGATAATCGCGACGGATCGAAAAACGTTCCAGATAGCCGATCGGATCGTCAGGATTGAAAATAAGACGATCAAAGAGGGCAAAACTGTGGCGATCGGGTTCCAAATCGGGAAGGCCCAGGGACCGGCAAGCTTCACCAAACAGATCGGGACGACGGACGCGTTCAATCACTTCCACCCAGTTGCGGGGGAACGGTGCGTAACCCCAACGGGCAAGCTGAGTTAGGGTCCATAGGGCCTCACTGCGGCCCGGACAGTTAGCTTGATCGACGTAAAACTGATTAAATCGGAATAGGGGTTCGGGGGCAGTTCCTAAACCGCGATCGTAACCATCGAGGAAACCGGGGCGGATAATTGCCCTATCCACACCCACATACTGGGGCTGACTGAGAATATTAACGATATGTTCTCGATTACGCTGATCATCGCAGTATTCGCAGGCTTTAATTAAAGCTTTCACCATGGCGATATGGGTTTCGGGATGTTTCGCTGCCCAAGTTTCCTTGACTCCGAGGACTTTTTCCTGGTGTCCGGGCCAAATATCGAGATCGGTGGCGATAACGTAGCCTAATTTTTCGTGAACGGCGTAGGAGTTCCAGGGTTCCCCCACACAATAACCGTCGATCTTACCCGCTTTTAGTAGGGAAACCATTTGAGGCGGCGGAATTACGGCTAAATTGACATCACTATCGGGATCGATGCCGCCACTAGCTAACCAGTAGCGTAACAGCAGATTGTGCATGGAAGCGGGGTGAACCATGCCGAAAGTGGCGATTTGATCGGGACTTTGCTGGAGGGCCTCCTTTAAGTCCTCCAGTTTTTCTACCCCCAATTCCCTGTATTTATTGCTGAGGGTGATGGCGTTACCGTTGCGACTGAGTACCAAAGCACTAATCACGGGGACAGAGGGCTTATTTCCAGCCCCAATGGTCATGCTCAGGGGCATTCCCGCCACCATCTGGGCCGCATCGAGACGACCGGTGGCCACTCCTTGGGCGAGCGCTTTCCAGTTGGGTTCCCGTTGCAGGATAACATCCTCTAATCCTTCCTCGGCGAAGAAACCTTTCTCTTTGGCGATAATAATCGGGGCGCAATCGGTGAGGGGGATAAAACCGATGGTGGGATTGGTTTTCAGTCTGGTAGCTTGGCCGATCACCGTCACTGGTTCGGTGGGTTGGCCGACTTTCTTCGATCGCTTCTGTTGGTTGAGGAAATAAACGATCTCGTTACGGAGGGAGTAGTAACTAGGGTGATTAACTACTTCCAAACGATGCCGGGGCCGGGGAATGGGAACATCGAGAATCTGACCGATATGGGCCTCTGGACCGGTGGTTAACATCACCACTCGATCGGATAGTAATAGTGCCTCATCTACATCGTGCGTGACCATGATACAGGTAACGTGGCTTTCCTCGACGATTTCCATCAAACGTTCCTGTAAATTGCCTCTGGTTAACGCATCCAGCGCCCCAAAGGGTTCATCGAGTAGGAGGACTTTCGGCCGTAGGGCTAGGGCGCGGGCGATCGCCACCCGTTGTTTCATGCCTCCCGATAATTCTCCCGGTCGTTTGTTGGCGGCATGGCGCAGGTGTACCATATCGATACTATGTTCGATGACACTTTTGCGTTCAGCAGCCGGTAGATGACGCAGCACGCGGTTAACTCCTAGGGCGATATTTTCCCGGACGGTTAACCAGGGCAGCAGCGAATAATTCTGGAACACCACCATGCGATCGGGACCGGGACCTTTAATTTCTCTTCCCTCTAAAATCACCCCTCCCACCGTCGGGCGATCGAGTCCAGCGACCATATTTAAGAGGGTGGATTTCCCGCAACCGGAGTGACCGATTAAAGAGATAAATTCCCCTTGAGTAACGCTGAGATCGATATTTTTTAGGGCGATATATTGACGGCCATCGGGGAGAGGGAAAACCTTATCAATGTGATCGACTTCAATAAATGCAGACATTTTCAGTTATCAGTTATCAGTTATCAGTTATCAGATGTGAGTTTTTAGTTTACTGTTTACTTAAAAAGCTCCCCACACCCTGCCCCCACCGAAAAATTTTTTGCCGCAAACCCTATTTATTTTCTTCGGGTACAACTAATTTAGCGATGTAGGCCATGAGGCGATCGAGTAGGAAACCAACAATACCCACATAAATCAGAGCGAGGATAATTTCACTGATCATGGAACTATTCCAAGCATCCCAGATAAAAAAGCCAATTCCCACGCCACCGATCAGCATTTCCGCCGCTACAATCGCCAACCAAGATAAACCGATACCGATTCTTAATCCGGTGAAAACGTAGGGAACGGTGGCGGGAAAAAGAATATTAAAAAAGTATTCAACTTTGGATAATTTTAGCACTCTAGAGACGTTTTTATAGTCTTGGGGAACCTGCTGTACTCCCACAGCCGTGTTAATAATAATTGGCCAAATTGCTGTAATAAAAATTACAAATATGGCACTAGGTTCGTTATTACGAAAAGCCGCGAGGGAGATGGGTAGCCAAGCTAGGGGGGGAACGGTACGCAGGATTTGGAAAATCGGATCGATCGCATCATAAATTAGGGCGCTGCTACCGATTAAAATACCCGCAGCGATGCCAACAATAGCGGCAAGGGTAAAACCGACGGCCACCCGTTGTAAACTGGCGAAAATTTGCCAGAATAACCCCACATCCGTGCCACCATTATTGAAAAAGGGATTAATAATTAATTCCCAGGTATCGCTAACCACTTTAGTGGGACTAGGGAGGGGAGCATCGGGACTAAAACAGAGTATTTGCCAGATGACGAGGAAAATTAATAAAGCAATCGCCGAAGTTGCTAGTTTGGGTAATTTTTTTTTGAGGTCTTTTACCCATTTCGGACCTTGAGAACGACGAGAAATAGAAACAGCCATAATCAGTTATCAGTTATCAGTTATCAGTTATCAGTGGTTGAGTTATCAGTGGTTCAGTTATCAGCATCAGTGATCAGTTATCAGTTATTAATTACCAGTTATCAGCAAATGATCTTTAACTGTTGACGGGTTACTGATTACTGATTACCGAATCGCTGATTACTGATTAGTGATCACTAATTTAAACCTTTTTAATCTTGAGAGATTTCAGGTAAGCTTGGGGATTTTCGGGATCAAATTTCACGCCATCAAAGAAAGTTTCCACACCGCGAGAGGTAGAGGTGGGAATTTGATCAGCCGGAACATTGAGGGCTGTGGCGGCTTCTCTCCAGATATCTTCCCGGTTAACCTTATCAACTAAAGCTTTGATGTCCGTATCGGCGGGAATATAGCCCCAACGGATGTCTTCAGTCACAAACCAAGTATCATGACTCTTGTAGGGATAGGAAGCGTTATCAGCCCAGAATTTCATGGCTACGGGGCTATTTTCGATTTTGCGACCATCACCGAAATCGATATTACCTTGCATTCTTCCCAAGATATCGGCGGGGTCAATTTTCAGCCATTCCCGTCCTGAAATAATCTCGCACATTTCCTTGACATTAGCGGGATCGTTGCACCATTGCTGCGCTTCTAGAACAGCCATAGTTAAAGCTTTTGCCGCTTTGGGATTTTTATCCACCCAATCGGCGCGTAAAGCGAAAGCTTTTTCGGGGTGATCCTTCCACAGTTCCCCAGTAATCAGGGCCGAATAACCGAGTTTTTTGTTAACTAATTGGGCGTTCCAAGGTTCCCCCACACAGAAAGCTTGCATAGTGCCGACTTTCATGTTAGCCACCATTTGTGGTGGAGGAACAACAATTAGGGATAGATCTTTATTCGGATCGATGCCGCCGGCGGCTAACCAATAGCGCATCCAGAGATCGTGAGTACCACCGGGGAAAGTTACGGCGGCTTTAACTTCTTTGCCCGCAGATTTAGCTTTAGCGAAGGATTCTTTCAGTACACCGCTATCGAGGGCAACTTTTAGATCCATGTATTCATTAGAAATGGAAATCGCTTGACCGTTGGTATTCAAACGCGCCAGAATATACATTGGTACGGGCTGTTTGGTGATTTTGCCCAAGGTCATTAGGTAGGGTATGGGGGATAAAATATGCGCCCCATCGATACCGTTACCCACCGAACCTAATTCGAGGTTATCCCGGGTTGCAGCCCAAGAAGCTTGTTTCATCACTTGCACATCGGGCATCCCGTGTTTAGCGAATAAACCTTTTTCCTTGGCGATAATTAAGGGGGCAGCGTCGGTGAGGGCAATAAAACCTAATTTAGCGGTGGTGACTTCGGGAGTTTCTCCACCGGCAACGGGGGAAGCGGCAGGACTGCCGGCCGGGGAGGGACTGGTCGCGGTATTATTGGGAGTGGCGCAACCGTGGAGAATTGCTGTTCCTACGGCAGTTGCCCCGGCAGTGAAGATAAATCTACGTCTAGAAAGTTTACTCATGGACTAAAAAATCGTGATTAGAAACTAAACAAAGGTGATGAAACGGTGAAAAATTCTCATTATTTCCCCTAACTGACTGCGGTGATAACCGAGAAAATTTCTTGAAAGTAACTGTTGATTCAGTAAGGAGGCTTTGACTATTCTTATCTCTTGATCGCTTTTGCTTCTCCATCTGGGGAGATTTAGCAGTAGTTTTTGTCTAAGAGATTTTTTCTAGAAGCATAACAGTTTTGAGGAGTGGATAGATAGATAGGGGCGGTTTTTGGTCATCTGGGCTAGAAAGATCAGTTTATTTCAGGGTTATTACCGAAGCAATTAACTTAAATTTACAGTCTTCAACAGGAAAATTCGTATAGATTGTTACAAAATATTGCCAGCCATGTAATAAAAGCATAAAAATTTGTCTGAAACGCATGGTAGAGCCATGGGGATTTTTAGCTATCTTGACTCAGTTATCGGATTTGAGTTTGCAGTTCAATGATTACCAGTTGGGTGCATCTCACATTTGTGAATCTCTCCCAGTTATGATGACCAGCAGAAGTTATTACGCCAATGGTAGAGGCCCATCGTGGTCAGTGAGTTTATCGAACTGCGTGCGCCCAAAATGTAATAAGCTGCCCTGGTATTTAAGTAGCTGGTTATAATTAAATTAAAAATGGATTTTAGGTTCGATCCCCCCTGCCCCCCTTGATAAGGGGGGTGCCGATCCCCCCTTAGTCCCCCCTTTAATCCCCCCTTAATAAGGGGGGCATCTGACAACTTTTAACGCTTACCTACTTAAATTGCTTGTTGAGATGAGGCACTCTTGCACTCTGGCAACAGTAAAGGGATTGAGGGAGATTCGGCTAATCTAAGAATAAGCGGTTTAAATACCTCTTAGCTGATTGAATTTTGGCAGCATCAAACAGAGGTAACTTAAATGTCGGACAAACAAAAACGACAGGTTCAGAAAAACGACGGCTATCAAGCTAAAATTGATAAACCCCCCGGTAAACCGCCCACGGGTGGTTCTAATGTTAAACCGCCACTAAATCAGGACGAGGAGAAAAAATAAAATCTTGGGTGGCTATTCCCCCTTTTACCTGTTCCCTGTTCTAACTGATAACTGATAACTGATAACTGATAACTGATAACTGATAACTGAATATGGCTTATTCTCGCATTAAAAAACTAGCAAATTATCTACGCCCCCATTGGCAAATAGTAACTTGGGGGGTAGTTGCTTTGCTTGTTGTTAATCTTTTGGGTGTTTATATACCGCTTTTAATCCGGGATAGCATCGATGATTTAAGTAAATCCTTTGACTTCCAAAAAATCATTTACTATGTGATTTTTATTATCGCTTTAGCCTCGATTATGTGGTTTATCCGCATGATATCCAGAGTGTTATTATTCGGGATCGGTCGTCAGGTAGAGTTCGATCTTAAACAAAAAATCTTTCAGCATTTATTAACCCTTGAACCCGCCTATTTTTCTCGGCAAACTTCAGGAGATTTAATCAACCGTGCCACTAGCGATGTGGATAATATCCGTCGTCTGGTGGGTTTTGCTTTGCTCAGTTTGGCTAATACTTTTTTTGCCTATGGGTTAACTTTGCCCGTGATGTTAGCGATTCATATTCCCCTTTCAGTCGCCGCCATTTCTGTCTATCCTTTGATGTTAATTGCTGTGCAGTTATTTAGTGGTCGTCTCCAGCGGCAACAGAAAAAAGTACAAGAAAAACTCTCACATCTGAGCGATTTAATTCAAGAGGATATGAGTGGTATTACTCTGATTAAAATCTATGCCCAAGAAGGTAACGAGCGCCTAGCATTTAAGCAAAGAAATCGTGAATTACTACAGGCTAATTTAGATTTAGTCCAGACTCGTAATTTTCTTTTTCCCCTGATTGAAGCTTTAGCCTATGTAAGTTTATTGGCCTTGCTTGCCCTGGGTACTAGACAAATTATAGCGGGTAATATCACCATTGGGGACTTTATTGCTCTGTTAATTTTGGCGGAAAGATTAGTTTTTCCTACTGCTTTATTAGGTTTTACTATTACTGCCTACCAACAGGGAGAAGTGAGTATTGATCGCCTAGAAACTATCCTGTTAGCCGAGGCTAAAATTAAAGACAATGCCGATTGTATTCACCTAAAAAATATTCAAGGAAAAATTACCGCCAAAGCCTTGACTTTTTCCTATCCTGATGCTAGGGAACCCGCCTTAAAATCTCTTTCTTTTACCATTAATCCGGGGGAAATGGTAGCGGTAGTCGGTGCGATCAGGTCGGGAAAATCTACCCTTGCTAACGCTATTCCCCGTCTTTTGGATATTGCGGAAGGACAGTTATTTATTGATGATCAAGATGTCACTCAAATTGCTCTTGAAGATCTGCGAAAAGCGATCGCTTATGTTCCCCAAGAAAGTTTTTTATTTAGTGCCACCATCGAAGATAATATCCGTTACGGCGATCCGCTGCTGAATTTTCCAGCAGTGAAATCGGCGGCAAAACAAGCGAGAATTGAGGATGAAATCGAGAATTTCCCGCAAAAATACGGAACTTTAGTGGGAGAACGTGGGATTACTCTTTCCGGGGGTCAACGTCAACGGGTCTCTTTAGCGCGCGCTTTAGCCATCCAAGCACCGATTTTAATCCTTGATGATGCCCTATCTAGCGTCGATAATCAAACGGCCACGGCTATTTTAGAAAATCTCAGCCAAGAAAGCCAAAAAACCGTGATTTTTATCTCCCATCAATTATTGGCCGCTGCCACTGCTGATCGCATTTTTGTCATGGATCGCGGAGAAATTGTCCAGATGGGAACCCACGAAGAGTTAATCGCATTCCCCGGAGTCTATCAAAATCTCTGGCAACGGCAGCAGTTAGAGTCTAAGGTTTTAGATTAGCCGATAAAATAGGGAATTTGCTAGTTATTACCAGTGAATCTGTGGACTATCTCAATTATTCCTTAAGACTGTTTAAATGCAGCACAGCAGTTATCTTTTAGCGACAATGAACAAGGATCAACTTTTAACCGAACCTTTTTTACAATTACCCACCGAAACATCAATACAAGTGATTTGGTTTACGGAATTTTTTGGCACTGGTCATCAGGTGCGCTACGGGGAAAAACTAGAGAAAATGGCCCCCGCTCGCACTAGCAAATTAACTAGAGTTAGAGAAGATGCTCAATCGAGAACCCTTGAAGCTTATCAATCTTTAAGCGATCGAGAAATTTGGCGACATCAGTCCGAAATTACTGATTTAAATCCAGGGGAAAGGATTCCCTATCAAGTCACCAGTTTTCAGGAAAATAGGGCGATTAGAAGTGATATTTATACTCTTACCCCAAGACCCAAAAAAGGAACTAATCTCAAAATTCTGCTCACTTCCGATCATCAATTAATGCCTATGACTGCCGCTAATTTACAAAAAGTTATTGAAACTATTGGACAGGTAGATGCAGTTTTTTTAGCAGGAGATTTAGTTAATATACCCGATCGAGCTTCCGAATGGTTTGATGATAGTCGCGGTGGGGCATTTTTTCCCTGTTTACAAGGTCGTGCTAATTATACTCTGACCAAGAATGGTATTCAGAGTATTTATAAAGGGGGAAAAATTATTCAAAATGCCCCCTTATTTCCTGCTATTGGTAATCATGAAGTTATGGGCAGATTTTCTAATTCCACAGGTTTAAATGAACAGTTTGAAGATGCTATTCCTGAATTTATTGCTAAACAACTAGCAGAGGAAACAGCAGCAATTAATGAAACCTGGTTAAAAAATAATGCTTTTAACTTAGAAACCTACGAAGAAATTTTTTCTTTGCCTCAAAATAAATATTATTCTCTCACCTTTGGTGATATTCGTTTAGTGGTTTTATATGTTACTAATATCTGGAGAAATCCCAATTTAGAACCCAGTGCAAGGGGAAGATATTACGAAAATCAAAGAGACTTAGATAGACGAGATCGCTGGGGTTACGGTCAGCATATTTTTGAGCCAATTGCTCAGGGTAGTCCTCAATATCAATGGTTAGAAAAAGAGTTAAATAGTCGAGAATTTCAAGAGGCTAAATATAAGGTAGTTATGTTTCATCATCCTCCCCATACCCTAGGAGGAAATATCGTGCCACCCTACACCGATCCCGTGCCGACAATTGAACGGGATGCCACGGGAAAAGTTAGATCAGTACGTTATGATTATCCTCAAGAAAATGATTATATTATTCGTGATCTAATTCCCTTATTAGAATCAGCCAAGGTTAATTTGGTTTTTTATGGTCATTCTCATTTATGGAATCGTTTTCTTAGTCCTAAGGGTATGAATTTTCTCGAATCTTCTAACGTTGGTAATAGTTATGGTGCTTATTTAGGTGATAAAAAACGTCCTGTACCTCTCGATAGAAATTATGCGACGATCGGTAATCCCAATGGATTACCAGCAATTATCCCAAACATTGCTCCTCTAGTGGATTGGGTTAATCAACCTTTACCCTATATTGCCAGTAATGATGTAACGGTTTTTAGCATTTTAGATACAGAAAAAGGAACCGTGAGCAGTTATCGTTTTGATACTCGTTATCCTGACTCCGAGGTAATTAAATTTGATGAATTTGACCTTTTTAGCGTCAGTGAAGTATAATAAAATTAAAAGATGCTGGTTAAATAGATTCTCTTGGGGTTAATTCTATGACTACTGTTACCAGCAATGATATTCAAGAATTGAAAGACTTACTCTCGGCAATGCGACAGGAAAACCGCGAGCAAATGATTTCTCTGCGAGAAGAAACCCGCGAGCAAATGACTTCCCTGCGAGAAGACACCCGCGAGCAAATGACTTCCCTGCGAGAAGAAACCCGCGAGCAAATGACTTCCCTGCGAGAAGAAACCCGCGAGCAAATGACTTCCCTGCGAGAAGACACCCGCAAGCAAATGGATACGCTAAAGGAAGATAATCGCCAACAAATAGAAACCCTGAGAGAAGAAAATAACAAGCAATTTATTAACCTACACAAAGAAATCACGGAAGTCAAAATTATCACAGCTAAAATTGAAGGAACAATTCAATCCCAAGCAGTATTAACCCAAAAAATTCCCGATTTAATCGAGAAAGTTGGGAAATTAAAAAACTGGAAACAAATAGCTATTGTCGCTATCACTGCTTTTACCAGCACCACAATTACTTGGTTTATTCGAGGAGGAAATTTAAAACCTTAAAGTCCAGTATTTTTCTCAATTCCTAATTGGTGCATTGGCAGAATAATCGGTTTTAGGGTTTCTCCGAAAGCGGTTAAAGAATAGGCAACTTTGGCAATATTTTATAGACTGGGAATATAGAGATAAAAAAGAGGAAAACTGATGATTACTATACGCAAAGCGGAGGAAAGAGGCCACGCTAACTATGGTTGGTTAGATACCTATCATACTTTTTCTTTTGCCCAATATTATGATCCCCAACAGATTAATTTTAGGAGTCTCAGAGTTATTAACGAAGATAAAGTGATTGGGGGAAAAGGATTTCACACCCACGGACACCACGATATGGAGATTTTAACCTATGTTTTAGAGGGAGAACTAGAACACCAAGACAGTCTCGGCACAGGTTCCCTGATTCGACACGGTGAAATTCAACGGATGAGCGCGGGAACAGGGATAAAACACAGTGAATTTAATCATTCTGCCACTAATCCCCTCCATCTTCTGCAAATTTGGATTATTCCCGACCAAAAAAACCTAGAACCCAGTTATGAACAAAAAGCGATCGAATTTTCTCCCCATACCCTACAATTAATCGCCTCTCCCACCGGTGCTGGCAACGCGGTTAAAGTCCATCAAGACGTTAATCTCTATGCGGGAATTTTGCCCCTAGACCAGTCCCTCACCCATTCCTTAGCTCCCCGTCGTTATGGCTGGTTACAGGTGGCTAGAGGGCAAATAACCGTGAATGGCGTGCATTTACAAGTGGGGGATGGAGCGGCAATTAGCGAGGAAACCTCTTTGGCTATTCAATCTCTAGAAGACTCGGAAATTTTGCTTTTTGACCTAGGGTAGTGGGGTTAAGTATTAGGAACCCTAGGGGCCAAGTTTTGCCGCCAATTCCCCGTCCGACTTTTAGCCATCAATACTGTCCACCACGCTCAGAAAATCGTTGTGGATTAGCTCGGCGATAAAATTCTCCGGGTCGGTGATAGGAACGGTAACGCCTTGGCTGGCCACCATCTTCTTGGCCATCCGAGTCATGAAGTCCTGTCTTGTTTCCGTCATTGTACCCTGACATTGTTGTAATTTTTCCACCAATTCCAGTGGGGAATCGGCCACCAGTTTATCCCCCTCGCGGGTGACATAAATTGTCATCTTTCCTACCTCCTAAATGATCGGGAACGAGAATTCAGCACCACTAAACCACTTCTTTTCTCGCTATCATTATTGCCAGTTAGTTAGTCCCAGCCTCGTCCGTCTTTCCCTATTTCCATTATTTTTTCGGGCTTGTCGCCTGGTAATTATTATTATCGCCAAAATCAAGGGATAAATTTGTCAATCTTTGTAACGAAAAATCCAGAGAACCTGTTTTCACGGTATCGCCCCGAACCCTTGCGGGGAAATTTGTTACAATGAATACAAGGGAACTCCCCGCGCTGGCTTCCATCCCTAGTAAAAAATTGACGGGGTGGGGAGCGGAAGTGAATAGTCCCGATGGGGGAGGCACTTGTCAGAGTTTCCCGCTTCCTTTAGTTTTAGGGGGAAAAGCCATGAAATCTGGAACATTATTATCGCCCGATCGACCGCTGCCAGAATTTCTCCGGTCAGCTATCCGAGAACGTTTTCCGGGGAAAGCGATCGATGATCTCAGCATCCGCTACTATGAAAGCGTCGAGGATGTGGGATGGGAGTATTTTAACGAGAGGGTGTTGCCGGCCTGTAGCGATGAGCCTGTCGTCCGCTATCTCGGCCCGTTTATCTCCTACGTCCGTCTAGGAGAAGCGTTAGTTTTGGATCGGCAAGATGGTCTTGTGGTTTACGAAACCGATCGAGATGTTCCCTGCACGGAAACTGGACCCTTCTGGTTGGTGACTCCTAAATCGCGCTGAAAAACCAAACCCAAGTTAAGCAGCTGAATTGGGAAAACTTAATAGTTAGGGTTGGCTGAATAAATCTAAAAACCTTGTTGGGTAAGACTTTTAGACTTTTGGGAAATCGAAAAGTACCGGATATGGGAGTGATCGGGGGGAGAATTCAGGGACTTTTTCCCTGAAAATTGGGTAATTGACCCCCTCAAAATCGGTAAAACCCTACACCCCACACCCCACACCCTGCCCCCACGAAAAACTTTTTGCCGCAAACCCTAGTTAAGACTCGACGGGTGGAGTCGGCAAGCAGCAAAACCCGTCGAATTTTTATAACGCTTGCGATCGCAACCAAGCCACGGGTAAATAGAGCATTTTCTTGGGTAAAGGCACGAAGGCACGACGGGCGAAGACATCGTAGTTATTTGCTTCAATTACGTCTAAAATGCCTTGATAAAGCAGTAAAGCCGCCCAAACCGGCCAACGGGAATCGGGATTAAGGGCGCGAATCCCCCTTTCGGCGGAATCGTAGTAATAACGAGCGCGCTCAATTTGGAAGCGCATTAACGCCTGCCAACGGTGATCATTAACCCCTTTGAGTAAATCGTCTTCGCTGTAGTTAAAACGCTCTAAATCCTCTAAAGGTAGATAAATCCGGCCACGATGGACATCTTCCCCCACATCCCGCAAAATATTGGTTAATTGATTGGCAATACCGAGATCGATCGCTTCTTCTTGGGGAATATAGACGCTTTGATTGCGCCGCCAAGGAGCCGAGCGATCGCCATCTTCCAATCCTAGCACCGCGCTGGACATTAACCCCACCGTCCCTGCCACCCGATAGCAGTACAGTTTTAGTTCATCAAAGGTTTGATAACGACTGCGATAGAGGTCCATCTGTTGCCCGGCGATCATATCCCGAAAGGGTTGGATATCCATGGGGAACTTTTCTAGAGTATCCACGAGAGCGACATCGGCATCCTCAAGGGCAACCCCAGAAAAGACGGTTTCTAGCTGTTTTTCCCATAAATCAAGGGTTTCAGGTGTAGTTAACCGGGCTTGGGGGCCATCGACCAGTTCATCGGTACGACGACACCAGACATAAATTGCCCAGATCGCTTGACGTTTTGCTTTCGGCATCAGGAGAGTACCGAGATAAAACGTTTTGGAATACTTCTCTGTAATCCGGCGACAGAGTTCGTAGGACTCCGCAAGGGAGACGAGGGGTTTGGTGGGGTGGGTCGGTTTTGGCAATTGGAGCATTCTGCTGGGGCGGAATGATTGACTTAGATTAACGGCGAACTGTGGCTAATGATATAGCATTGTCTCACTCAAGGCCATTTTCGTCATTAGTCCCTAGCCAGAGAATTAACGAGCGCTGGACACTGGTGTAGATTGGATTTTATTCAGGTTTAGCGGTGCTGCGGGGTGATCTTTGCTGATCACTGCTGCCGCTAATTTCCCCGATAAAACCGCTCCTTCCATGCTTCCTAAATATTTTTGCATGGTATAGTCACCGGCGAGATAAAAATTCTCGATCGGAGTTTTCTGAGAAGGTCGATAAGCTTGTCGGCCGGGGGTGGCTTTATAAACCGATCGGGGAGTTTTCACCAGATGATATTTTAACAATTGACTGGGATTATCGCCCGTAAAATGTTGGGGAAAGAGTTTTTCTAGTTCTTTCATCGTGGCGGCGATAATTTCTTCATCGGATTTGCTAATCCAATCCTGAGCGGGAGCGAGAACTAATTCTAACATCGAGCGATCGGGGTTAGCGTATTCTTTACAGGTGTTGCTCATGTCAGCATAAACACTGAGTAAAGGCGAACGGGAGAATAATAAATGATCGATGTCGGTTAGTTTGCGATCAAACCAGAGGTGTAAATTGATGACGGGAACTCCTTCTAATCCTTCTAGTTTTTGAAAGAATTTATCTTCTTGCCAAGGCTTAGGCAGTAAAACTTTTAGAGGATCTACTGGCATCGCCGAAACATAAATATCTGCTTCAAAAAGATAATCTTCCCCACCGTCTAAACCGCGCATTAAGAAGGCTTTAACTGTGCCGTCTTCATTTAAGAGTATCTCTTTTAAAGGGGCATTTAAGCGCACTTCGCCACCTCTAGCGCTGATGTAATCGACTAAAGGTTGGCAGAGTCTTTCCGGGGGTGAACCGTCGAGAAAAGCCATTTTTGAGCCATTTTTCTCCTGTAAAAAGCGGTTGAGGGCTGTTAGTAGAATTGTGGCGGAAATCTCGTTAGGATCGATAAAGTTTAGGGCTTTCGACATAGCGATAAACACTTCTTTTTCTACCCTAGGGGGGATGTTTTGTTTCTCTAACCATTCCGACCAAGAATATTTATCCATCTCCTCGACGTAACTTTGGCCTTTAACAATAGCAGGGATTAAACCGAGTCCAAATTTGATTTTTTCCTCCCAAGTTAACATATCATTATTGCGAAGAATGGCAACAATACCGTTAATTGGGGCGGGAATATCAGGGAAGTCAAACCGCGAATAGGTCCCCGGCTTTTCCGGCTGATTGAAGATCATCGAGTGTTCTTTCCACTGTAGGCGATCCTCTATGCCTAATTCCTTGAATAATTGCAGCATATTGGGATAAGCGCCAAAGAAGATGTGTAAACCGGTTTCGTACCAGTCCCCATCGGCATCTTTCCAAGCGGCAATTTTTCCCCCTAATACATCGCGACGTTCCAGTACGATGGGCGTATGTCCCGCATCGACAAGGTATTTCGCACAAGATAATCCGGCTAGTCCCGCACCAGCGATCGCAACTCGCATCGTTTCCTATCTACTCTCTAATGTCTTGTCTTTATCACATTCGCTATTATACTTCACATTTCGTTACATTTTTTTTCAGATTGTCGAGAAGGCGGTCGGCAGGAGGCAAAAGGCAGGAGGCAAAAGGCAAAAGGTAGGAGGCAAAAGGCAGGAGGCAGGAGGCAAAAGGCAAAAGGCAGGAGGCAAGAGGCAAAAGGCAGGAGGCAGGAGATTATTTTTATTTATTCTCCCCCTGCAACGCGCACAAAGTGGTCTCCCCACTTCCTTGATAACTGCTCACTGATAACTGCTCACTGATAACTGCTCACTGATAACTGCTTACTGGTCACTGATAACTGATAACTGATATTGTGATATGTAATTAGCTTAATTCGCTTACCTTCTTAGTTCACGCGTACACCCTCTTCAATCGATCGCTATGACTTTTCCCACTACGTCACCTCAAGTCTCGGAAATAGAGAATAATCGTGCTTGGCATAATTTAACTGGGGAACAAACCCTAGAAATACTGAGAACCAATGGGGAAACTGGCTTAATCGAGGCTGAAATTGTTAAAAGAAAGGATATTTTCGGTTTAAATGAACTAAAAGAAACGGGGGGACGTAGCCCGTTAATGATTCTCTGGGAACAGTTTACTAACATTATGTTAGTGATGCTGATCGCCGTGGCGGTGGTTTCGGCAGTTTTGGATCTGAAAAAAGGTGAATTTCCCAAAGATGCGATCGCTATTTTTACGATTGTTATTTTAAACGGTATTTTAGGATATTTACAGGAAAGTCGGGCAGAAAAGGCATTAGCAGCCCTTAAGCAGTTATCCTCGCCGAAAGTCCGGGTTATTCGTAATGGTAGCACCTTTGAAGTGGCGGCTAAGGAACTTGTACCCGGGGATATCATGTTACTGGAAGCGGGGGTACAAATTGCCGCCGATGGCAGATTATTAGAAGCACAAAACCTGCAAATTCGCGAAGCTGCCCTCACGGGGGAAGCGGAATCGGTGAATAAACAAGCACAGAAGGTTTTACCTGAAGATGCCTCTTTAGGCGATCGCATTAACCTCGTCTATCAGGGTACAGAGGTAGTACAGGGGCGGGGGAAAGTGGCGATTACCAAGACGGGAATGGACACGGAAATCGGTAAAATCGCCGCTTTGTTGCAAGGAGTAGAAAGTGAACCAACTCCCCTACAGCAGCGAATGTCGCAGTTAGGTAACGTTTTAGTGAGTAGTTCCCTAGCTTTAGTGGCTGTAGTCGTGCTTGGGGGCGTAATTCGCTTTGGTTGGCAGTTTTTTGAATCATTCCTCGAAACTTCCCTCAGTATGGCTGTGGCCGTTGTTCCCGAAGGTTTACCGGCAGTGGTAACGGTGACTTTGGCAATTGGAACCCAAAGAATGGTGAGAAGACAAGCTTTAATTCGTAAATTGCCGGCAGTGGAAACTTTAGGCTCGGTAACGACGATTTGCTCCGATAAAACCGGAACTTTAACTCAAAATAAAATGGTGGTGCAGAAAGTCAATACTTCCGGGCAGACAATTACTGTCACGGGGGAAGGTTACGCGCCTATCGGTGAGTTTAATGGTGCTAGTGAAAGTGATCCCGAACTACAGGCAATTTTAAAGGCTTGTGTGCTGTGTAATGATGCACTTTTGCAAAATAAAGCGCAAGAATGGTCAATTTTAGGCGATCCCACCGAAGGAGCTTTACTGACTTTGGCGGGTAAAGGAGGACTATATCGGGAAGCATTGGAACCAAAAAGCCCTCGTTTAGGCGAATTTCCCTTTTCTTCCGAAAGAAAGAGAATGTCAGTAATCTGTGAGAATGCCCAGTTAGGTTTGGGGGATTCTGCCTATTTAATGTTTACCAAAGGCTCACCGGAATTAATTCTCGAACGCTGTTCTCTGATCCAAGTTGGGGCGGAAAGTCAACCCTTAACAGTTGAACAAAGAAGCCGTATTTTGGCACAAAATGACGAAATGGCGGGTAATGGCCTACGAGTCTTAGGTTTTTCCTATAAACCGATGACAGAAGTGCCAGAAGCGGAAAGAGAAGATAGTGAGGAACAATCCCTGGTTTGGTTGGGATTGGTGGGAATGCTCGATGCACCCCGCAAAGAAGTTAAAGAAGCGGTTGCCCTCTGTCGTCAAGCGGGAATTCGTCCGATTATGATTACCGGAGATCACCAATTAACCGCCAAGGCGATCGCCATTGAATTAGGCATTGCTGCCCCCGGGGAGCGAGTAATCACGGGTAAAGAATTAGAAAAAATGTCTCAGAATGACCTAGAGGCAGAGGTAGATGGTGTGAGCGTCTATGCTCGCGTTTCTCCCGAACATAAGCTGAGAATCGTCCAAGCTTTGCAAAAACGGGGCAAATTTGTCGCCATGACGGGGGATGGAGTCAATGATGCTCCGGCACTAAAACAAGCGGATATCGGCATCGCCATGGGCATTACGGGAACCGATGTCAGCAAAGAAGCCAGTGATATGATTTTGCTGGATGATAATTTTGCCACCATCGTCGCCGCCACCGAAGAAGGGCGCGTGGTTTACAGCAACATTCGGCGCTTTATTAAATACATTCTCGGCAGTAATATTGGCGAGGTTTTAACGATTGCAGCGGCTCCGCTGCTCGGTTTAGGCGGTGTCCCCCTTTCTCCCTTGCAAATCCTCTGGATGAACCTTGTCACCGACGGTTTACCGGCTCTGGCTTTGGCAATGGAACCCGCCGAACCTAATGTGATGAAACGTCCACCTTTTAGCCCCCGGGAAAGCATTTTTGCTCGCGGTTTGGGTTGGTATATGATTCGCATCGGTGTGGTGTTTGCGATTCTGACCATTATTATGATGTACTGGGCTTACCAATATACTCAGGCAACCCCCGAAATCGGAGATCCCGGACGCTGGAAAACCATGGTATTTACTACCCTCTGTTTAGCACAAATGGGTCATGCTTTAGCGGTGCGTTCCCATACCCAGTTAGCTGTGCAAATGAATCCCTTCTCTAATCCTTACATTATTGCCGCCGTGGGCTTGACAACGATCCTACAATTGTTGTTAATTTATGCTCCTCCTCTACAAAGCTTCTTCGGCACTCAATGGATTAGTGGCACGGAATTATTAATCTGTTTTGGATTTAGTGCCTTAATGTTTGTTTGGATCGAGTTGGAGAAGTTATTTATTCGCTGGTTCATGACGAAAAAATAAATCAATGCCAACACCAATTATTCTGACTTTAACGGTTTTAGTCGTTGCTTTAGTCGCTTTCGTGGCGGAATGGCTACCGGTAGATTTAACCGCTTTATGCGTGGCGATTGTCCTGATTCTTTTGGGTTTAGTTACTCCCGAAGAAGGTATCGCCGGGTTTAGTAATTCTGCCACGGTGACAGTGATGGCGATGTTTGTGCTTAGTGCCGGAATTACCCGCACGGGAGTGATTCAAGTGATTCGCGATCGCTTGCTGGTTTGGGGGGGCAAAAGTCCCCACCAACAGGTATTTGTCCTAGGGGCATTAGTGGGGCCAATTAGTGCTTTTATTAATAACACGGCAGTGGTGGCGATCTTTTTACCTATCGTTGAAGATTGGTGTAAAAAACAAAAAATTTCCCCTTCTAAGTTATTAATTCCCCTTTCCTACGCGACGGTTTTAGCGGGGATGATTACCGTGGTAGGAACTTCTACAAACATTCTCGCTAGTGGTATTTCTGCCAAGCTGGGTTATGGGGAATTTAGCTTATTTCAATTCACTGCTTTAGGAGTAGTAACTTTTTTAGCAGGTTTGATTTATTTAACAATTTTTGCCCCCAAATTATTACCTGATCGCAAATCTTCCACGGGGGAATTTTTAGACGATGATTACGGTTCTAAAGTATATCTGAGTGAGGTAATTATTAGCCCTCGTTCTAATCTTATCGGTCAAACTTTATCTCAAAGTGGACTACAAAGAAAGTTTAATTTTGATGTGTTGGAATTAATCAGAAATAAGGTACATTTATCCCAACCTTTAGCCGATAAAGTTCTCAATGCTGGCGATATTTTAATCGTTCATAGTAGTCGGGAAGAACTATTAAAAATTAAAGATGAACGAGGCTTAGAAATCTTTGCCGATGTCAAATTTCAGAAAGGAGATATTGAATCGACAATTACTACAGGTGAGGAAAAATTAGCCGAGGTTTTGATTCTATCTAATTCCCGTTTAATTGGGACAACTTTAAAAGATTTGAAATTCCGTCAGCGTTATAACGCAACGGTTTTAGCGATTCGGCGTGGTTCAGAATTACTACAAGGAAGATTGGGGAAAATTCCTTTAAAGTTTGGCGATTTGCTCTTGGTTCAGGGACCAAAGCAGAGTTTTATTGGTTTACAAACCACGCGAGAATTATTAGTCTTAGAAGAAAAAGATATCGAATCTCTGCGAAAGGACAAGGGGATTATTGCAATAATAATTACTTTGTCGGTGATTATTATTGCTGCTTTTGATATTCAACCAATTCTCGTCACCAGTTTAGTTGGGGTGGTTTTAATGGTAATTACTGGCTGTCTAAAACCCGGGGAAGTCTATGGTTCCATTCGTTGGGATATTATCTTTTTATTAGCGGGTTTAATTCCCCTGGGTACTGCCATGGATAACTCAGGAACGACTAAATGGTTAGCAGATAATTTAGTGGCTATCGGCGGCCATCTTTCGGGGTTTTGGATCTTAGTTTTCTTCTATCTAATTACCTCAGTTTTGACTGAAATCCTCTCTAATAACGCCGCCGTGGTTTTAATGATTCCCGTCGCCGTAGAAGTGGCGAAAACTTTGGGTTTAAATCCTTTGGCTTTTATGTATGCTGTCACCTTTGCTGCTTCTAATAGTTATCTAACACCGATTGGCTATCAAACTAACACCATGGTTTATGCACCAGGCGGCTATAAATTCCTCGATTTTACCCGTTTGGGTGCGCCCCTAAATTTAATTTTGACGATTTTAACCCCAGTTTTAATCGTGGTGTTTTATGGATTGAAATAAAGAAAGAGATCGAAGAATCTTCGATCTCTAAAAAGAATTTGATCAGTAGTCAAAACTATTTCGATTCGGCGAAGCGTTTACGCAGGGATTCGGCGCGCTTTTTCGCTACGGTATTGTTAGGATCAAATTTGAGAGTTTCTTCGTAGGTTTCGAGAGCTTTTTTAGCCATTTGTTTCTTTTCGTAAACATTGCCAAGATTATTGAGAGCGATCGAGTATTCAGGATAAAGTTTAATTGCTTCTTTGTAGTTACGAATCGCTAATTCTAATTGTTCTTGGGCAAAATAGGAAAAACCGAGCGCATTATAAATTAGGGCTTGATTTTCTGGTTCGATGCTTTCTTCCCCAGAGATTTTTAAAGCCTTTTGTAGTAAACTCAATGCTTGAACATAGAGTTTTTTATCCAGATACAGACTCCCTAATTCATAGTAATCTTTAGCCGTACCTTTTTCTTTTTGCAATTTTTTTTGTAGCTTGTTAAAGGTTCCTTCCACTCGTCGGGTTTTAACGATTTGCACGATGACAAAAATTCCTAAACCAATCACGAAAATTAGCAATCCAGAAACGTAAATAAGCGGCAGGGTATCTTCCATAATTAGCGATCGAGCAATTAATATTTTTATACTTATTCCCTCAGATTATAGCAGGATTTAGTCAGTTATCAGTGATCAGTTATCAGTGATCAGATTTGAGTTTTCAGTTCACTGTTCACCGTTCACTGCTCACAGCAAAAAACTCCCATCTCCCCACACCCCACACCCCACACCCCTCTCCCTATCTCTCCATTTCCCGAATTCTCAGGGGTAAGCCCCAATAGTTCACCCGTTCTGCTAACCAGCCGGTGGATTCTAGCCGATTGATCGCTTGATTGACGCGTTCTCGGAGACTTTGGTACTGTAAACCTTTAGGGAGAACGACTCCTAAAGCGATCGCCCCCAACTGGATCGGTAATTGACGATAATTGGGGAATTGCCGCACCCAACTGGTTAAAAGGCTATTATCAGCCGCAAAAGCGTCTATTTCCCCCGTTTCCAGTAAATTAAAAGCTTCTTGATAGGAAGCAACCCCGCGCAGGGTAGCGTTAGGCAAATTGGAACGCACAAGGGCGATTGTCGTCGAGCCGTTGAGTACGGCGATTCTAGAGTTAGCTAGGTCTTCTAAACGCTGAAATTGCGGGTTTTTTGTCACAAAACCGCTGCTATCGAGGTAATAAAAGGGGCTAAAATCCACTAAGCGCTGACGTGCGGGAGTAATCGCCACACGAGCGATCGCCAAATCCACCCGATCATCAATAACCACCTGTAAACGTTCTTGATTACTAACGGGTTTGAGAATAATAGCACTGTCAGAACCGAGAATTTCTGCCGCTAGACGTTTAGCGATGTCGATTTCCAATCCTTGCAGATTGCCCTGAGAATCAAGGAAAGCGAGGGGAGGGAGATTATTTTTGACAGCGACAATTAATTTTCCCCGGCGTATAATTGTATCGAGATCGGCGCTAAAACTTGGGGCTACACCTAAGAGCAGAAAACCAAGAATAAATAACAAATTTTTCATACTGTTTTACCTAGACTAACTCGATTTCTACCTTGATTTTTAGCGGCGAACATAGCACGATCCGCCCGCTCGATCACCTCTTCCAGATTATTATCTTGAGGGCTAAATGTTGCCACACCAATACTAGCAGTAACTCGCACTTTTTGTCGATCAATTTCAATATTTAACTTATTAATTACTTGACAAATGCGCCGGGCTAAAGTTTCGGCATCCTCAAGATTAGTTTCTGGGAGAATAGCGACAAATTCCTCGCCCCCAAAGCGCCCAAAACTATCCACTTGACGCAGACAGTTTTTAATTGCCCCAGCCACAGTAATTAAAGTTTTGTCTCCTAGGAGATGACCAAAGGTATCGTTAATATGTTTAAAATAGTCTATATCGATGACTAAAACCGAAAAATAACGATGATAACGATGACATCGTTGAAATTCTTTCTCGCCCAAGGCGAGAATCTCTCGACGATTATTGACCCCAGTTAGGCTATCAGTTCTGACTAGCTTTTCTAGTTGAGAGTTGATATTTTTAAGTTCTTCTTGAGTTTTTTTCATTTCTAAATGAATTTTGACTTTTGCTAACAGTTCCCAACTATAAAAGGGTTTATTTATATAGTCCACAGCCCCAGAATTAAAAGCATTAAGAATATCTTCTTTTTCCTTACTATCTGTCACAAAGATAATTGGTATATGAGCGTATAAAGTGTCAGTTTTTAGTCTTCGACAAAGTTCTATTCCCCCCATATCTGGCATCATTAAGTCAAGAAGAATTAGGTCAGGATTAGCAGTTTTTACTTGTTCTATTGCCTGTTGAACACTACTAGCAAAACTGGTAGCATAACCAGCAGAATCAAGAATCTTCACAGCTAATTGGAGATTTTGACTGACATCATCAACCAATAAAACTAGACAGTCTTCAGGACGAAATTTAATCATGATCAGTAGATATAATTAATCAAGTTAAGGAAAAAATATAGATACAATTAAGTAGCTGGTTATAATTAAATTAAAAATGGATTTTAGGTTCGATCCCCCCTGCCCCCCTTGATAAGGGGGGTGCCGATAGGCGGGGGGATCTGACAACTTTTAACGCCTACCTACTTATTAGTGATACAGCATTTCTTATACAGATGAAGTATGATGGGATTGGGCATCGCCCCCAAAGGTTAAGCTTATCCCTAGTTTCTAGAAGTCCGCTTTTTTCGACTAGAATAAAAAAAGCCAGTCAGAATAGCCACAACTTAA
This sequence comes from Microcystis sp., assembly GCF_048564745.1. Classification (NCBI taxonomy): domain Bacteria; kingdom Bacillati; phylum Cyanobacteriota; class Cyanophyceae; order Chroococcales; family Microcystaceae; genus Microcystis; species Microcystis sp. The sequence goes on along the minus strand of NZ_JBLZRT010000107.1, from coordinate 19,472 downwards.
AAAATTTCTCCTCTTAGACTTGACGTGAAAGAGTCCCTCAACCCTACTTCTTTGGATATCAAAACCATTTTTCCCTTTAAACTCGACGACTTCCAGCAATCGGCAATCGCGGCCCTCGCTGCCGGTAAATCAGTGGTTGTCTGCGCTCCCACGGGTTCCGGCAAAACCTTAATCGGAGAATACGCTATCTATCGCGCCCTCGAAAGGGGCAAACGGGTTTTCTACACCACTCCCCTGAAAGCTCTTTCTAACCAAAAATTCCGGGATTTTCAAGAAAAATTCGGTCGTACCCCCACCGATGGCGATGAGGATTCCCCGCTGCTGTTTGCCGAAGTGGGATTGATTACCGGCGATGTGGTGATCAACCCTTCAGCATTAATTGTAGTCATGACTACAGAAATTTTTCGCAATATGCTGTACCAAACTCCGATTGGTGAGGTAGGCACTTCCCTAGAAAACGTGGAAACCCTAGTTCTCGATGAATGTCACTATATCAGCGATCGAGGTCGCGGCACCGTTTGGGAAGAATCAATTATCTACTGTCCCCCTAGTATCCAATTAGTGGCCCTCTCCGCCACCATCGGCAACCCGGGGGAACTCACCGACTGGATTAACTGGGTGCGGCAACTGCCCCAACCCAGCGACAATAAACAGACCTCCAGCTGCGAGCTAATTAACTCCGATTTTCGCCCCGTCCCCCTGCGCTTTTATTTCGCCAATAAAGAGGGATTATTCCCGCTGCTCGACCCAAAACAGAGCAAAGTTAACCCGAAACTACGCTCAAAAGTCGGCCACGGCAAACCCCGACGCTTAAAACGAGAAGATTGTCCCACCATCGCCTCCATTGTCACCACTCTGCGGGACAAGGATATGCTCCCGGCCATTTACGTCATTTTCAGCCGCAAAGGTTGCGATCAGGCGATTCGAGAGCTAAAAAACCTCAATCTCGTTAATCCAGAAGAAGCTAGAGCTATTTACTACCGTTTACTCATTTTCTTCCTGGAAGATAATCCTAATCTGCAAGAACTCGCCCTTTCCTTCTTTGCCGTCGAAAATCCGCCTTTACACCAGAAATTACTGGCTTTTTTCGCTAATAACCCCCAGTCTGAAGATCAACTCCTCAGCCTCTTAACCGCCGACCCCGAGACGAAAAACCAACTGTTTGAATTCCTGGCTAGTGCTTCCCAATTGGTGCGGGCCGACCAAGTGGAACCCCTCACCCGGGGCTGTGGTGTTCACCATGCCGGGATTTTACCCCTCTGGAAAGAATTAGTCGAACAACTCTTTGAAGCTGGTTTAATTAAGGTGGTTTTTGCCACCGCTACCCTCTCGGCCGGGATTAATATGCCCGCCCGCACCACCGTTATCTCGGCCCTCTCCAAGCGCACCGATGATGGCCATAGTATGCTGACTCCCTCGGAATTTGTCCAGATTGCCGGCCGGGCCGGTCGCCGGGGAATGGACGCGGTGGGCCATGTGGTGACAGTACAAACGCCCTTTGAAGGGGCAAAAGAAGCGGCTTTTCTGGCCACCGCCCAACCAGAACCCCTGCAAAGCTGTTTTGCGCCCAGTTACGGCATGGTCTTAAATCTCCTGCAAAAACACAGTCTAGAGGAGGTAAAAGACCTCTTAGAGCGCAGTTTCGCGGAATATCTCGCTCGTTTGAAGTTAAGCCCCGAACGACAACAGATTACCGCCTTAACCACCGAATTAGCCAAGTTGGATATGGAGTTAGCCGGTATCGAACGGGAGCAGGTCTATAGTTACGAAAAGCTACGGGAAAGACTGCGGGAAGAAGAAAGACTGTATAAAATCCTCGCTAGTCAGTCAGAGGCACAGAAAAGACAGGAAATACATCTAAAATTGCCGAATATTCCCGTCGGAACTATCCTCCATCTCAAGGGCAAACATATTAAGGTCCCCGCCCCCGTCCCCGCTATCTTTGTCAATACCCTGCACGGAGCCGGTCAGGTGCGAACCCTTGTTTGTTTAGGCAGTGATAATCGCTGGTATTTAGCCGCCTATGCCGATATTAGCGAGATCGATCGAGGTTTTCTCCCTCCTGCGGCATTAGGCGAACTGATACCCCCTTCCCTAGAAGCTGTTTCCCTAGGGGGTTGGCGCAAGGGTGAGGAAAATACTCAGGCGATCGCCAATTTAATCCCCCAACAAGTGCAGGGCATCCCACCAGTGGCGGAACTGGCAACACAATCACAAAAAATTGAAATTGTCAATAGTCAAATTGCCGCTCATCCCCTGCAAAAACGCAAAAATCCGGGGCGATTGATGAAATTATACTACGATCGAGAGATTGCTCGCGATAAGTTGCACAAGACCCAGATTAAATACCAAAAACAACAATCGCGTAAATCCTACTACTGGGAAGAATTTCTGAATCTAATCGAGATTTTGCGGGAATTCCAAGCATTAGAAGGTTATTTGCCCACTCCCCTCGGAGAAGCGGCGGCCACTATTCGCGGGGAAAATGAACTCTGGTTAGGATTAGCGATGATGTCCGGAGATTTGGACCGATTGACTCCTAGCCAACTAGCCGCCGCCATCAGCGCTATGATTACGGAACCCCCTCGCCCCGATACTTGGTGCAATTACCCGCCTGTGCCAGAAGTTATCGATATTTTGCGACAAGGAGAGGAAAATTCCCCCGGTCTGCGAGAAGTTCGCCGTTTGCTCTATCAAGCTCAATCTCGCTACGATATCACTATTCCCGTCTGGTTAGAAACCCAACTGATGGGGATTGCCTCCCGTTGGGCCCAGGGGACATCCTGGCCGGAATTGTGCGAAAATACTAGCCTCGATGAGGGAGATCTAGTGCGATTATTACGACGCACCGTCGATGTTCTCTGGCAAATTCCCCAAATTCCCCGGGTTTCCCAAGTTCTTAAAGATAATGCCCGTCTCGCCGTCACAGCCATGAAGCGCTTTCCTTTGTAATATTGATCGCTATTCTAAACAATGGGAGATGGTAGGGAAAGTAACTGTTGGTGGATCTGCTCGATTAGGGCGAGAATTTGCTGATAATTGTGGTGCAATCCCTGATGATAGAGGTGATTTGCTCCTTGATTTAAATCCGCTAAAGCTGATTGATAATAACCCAATTGATGCCGCAGTAATCCCCTTCTAATATAAGCATCGGCATAAAAAGGATCGATGGCAATCGCCTGATTTAAATGAGCGATCGAGCGGTCGTATTCACCTAATTGGTGAGCGGTACAAGCTAGATTATAGTAGGCTGAGGCGTTATTTTTATTTAACCGGAGAGCTTGATTAAAATCCGCTTTGGCTGAGGTAAAATTTCGGAGGGCTAAATGAGATAAACCTCGATCATTATAAATAGTAGCTAAAGTGTCGGGTTGCTGGTTAGTAACTTGACGCAAGGATTGATTAAAATCCGCTAGGGCAAGGGGATAATTTTTCATGGCTGCCTGAACTAAACCCCGATTATAATAGGCTTGATAATAGGTGGGTTTTAGCCGGATAGTCTGGTTATAATCGGTCAGCGCCTGTGAATAATCTCCCAAACGATAAAAAGCTAAACCCCGATGGAAATAGGCTAGATAATTATCGGATTGCTGTTGTAAAGAGCGCGTGCAGTCCTGCCAAGCGTGGAGATAATCCTGCAAATAAATCTCAGTTAAACAACGATTACTGTAGGCTAGGGCCAAGTTATTTTCCCGTTCCAGCGACTGATTGAAATCCTGCAAAGCTTGCTGATAATTACCCGCCTCTAGTTGTTCAATTCCCGATCGCAACCAATAGGATGAATGTACTGATTGAGCCGCTTTTCCCTGCCGAGGCCATCCCCCCAGCACAAGCGAGCAGAGCAGTGCAACCATAACCAATCCACCGAGGCGAGGAAGAAAATTTTTCAAAACCGTTGACATAGGAGTACCTTTGTGCATATACTCCCAATTCTGAGGAAACTTTCTTGATCGATCAACAGACAGCCTGTCAAATGCAGTTATCAGTTATCAGTTATCAGTTATCAGATGTGAGTTTTCAGTTCACTGATTACTGTTTACTGTTCACTGTTCACTGAAAATACACCCCACACCCCAAAGTCTAGGACTGGTCTATGTCTCTAGAGGCGAGGGCTGCGATAAACTAATAAAAGAAAGATTGTCACCGAGCAATTATGGTGGCGTTACTCGCTAACGCAGTTGACACCCGATAAATGATACAGGAGTTATCTATGGAAACTATTTTTATCCCCCACCTCCTCAAATCTCCTGATCGACAAAGAGTGATCATCATCGATAATTTTATCCCCGATCTAGAAACCTTGACACCAGTGCGGGGGACCTTGCTGGTTAGACATGGGGGGAATTTTTTGGAAGTATCGGTGAAAGCAGAAACCATCGTCACCTTAACCTGCGATCGCTGTTTACAACAATATAATCATCGTCTGCAATTAAACACTTCCGAATTAATCTGGCTAGACAAAAATAAAGACTACGATAACTCCTATCCTCTAGAGCGAGAAATAGCCTACGAAGACCTCTCGGAAACCCTCGATCCTAACGGGGATTTTGACCCGCAAATGTGGTTATACGAGCAGTTATGTCTAACTTTGCCCCCCCGTCAACTCTGCGGAGCCAATTGTCAACCACCCGATTTTTTTCTTCCAGAAAATACTGCCATCGATGGTCGTTGGGCCTCCCTAGAATCCTTGAAAAGTCAGTTATCTCAATCGCAAAATTGAGCCTTGATGCCGATTTTTTTCGGGTTTCGAGCCACAAGAAAAGCGATCGAAACCCGATTATTTACCGGCCCCAAATCTTTTTCAGGACAGTTTCGGGGGTAATATCGGCGACTTTTCCCGTATTAGCCTCAATATATCGATGCAGCTCTCCCCCACTCGGTAAAACTCTCTTAGACAACGAAGGAACCAGCAGAGATAGGGTATAGGTTCCCACGGCCACGGCTAACTGTAAAGGGACACTTTCGGTAGCTAATAATAAATTAGCACCGGCGATCATAGCCGCCATTTTACCGATATCGCCCGTTCTCGACACTTTTAAGTTATTATCCATGGCTTTGAGGGCTAAAACCCAAGCTTCATCCAATTCTCCCTGGATCGCGACAATTGGCAAATCCGGTTGTTGATGGCGAATGCCTTGGATAATTTCTAGCCAACTCTCCAGGGGATAAAGCGTTTCCAGTCCTTGGCTGATGCTCAGATCGCTACCGCCGGCGTAGAGGAGAATATAGCCGCTATCCTTGATATTGAGGCGTTGCTGCTCCATTTCGGCCCAATCGATATCATCGCGATTCAAGGTTAGTTTTAAAGGTGGACAGGGTGCGGCAATCTTTAAACCTTTGACCAGTGCGTGATAATTATCCGCTAGATAGCCTTCCGTTGGCTGGGGTACTTGTTGCGATAAGAACCAGCTGCCATTATTTTCGTAGCCTATACGGTTAGGAACACCATTTAACCAGAGTAAAAGATTGATAGCAGGACGATTGGTGAGACTAATGGCGATTTCGTACTCCCTGTCCCGAATTACTCCCAAAATATTTAAATAATCCGCTAATCCGTACTGATCTCGATAGTCAAATAAAAGCACTTCCCTAACCTGGGGACAGAGACGATAGGCAGCCTTTGCCCTAGGTTCGACCAAAACATCGATGGTACCTTGGGGGTAAGTTTGCTGGAGGGTTTCTAGAGTGGGAAAAAACAGCAGTTGATTGCTAATTCCTCCCGGTACAAGGGTTAATATTCGCATTTTATCTGGATATACCTGAATCGATCAGCTTAATTTTAGCAGTGTCCCTCGTTATTCACTAAATCTGGGCAGCTATGTTTTTTCTCAACAGAATGCGATCGCAGATTCTCTAATTCCCCCTGACTTGAAAGAGGGTGTAGGGTGTAGGGTGTAGGGTGTAGGGTGTGGGCTTCGGCCGTGAGCTCAGCCGAACGGGTGTGGGGTGTAGGGAAGGAAAGCTCTTTCACCTGTGGGGGTGAAAATTTTTTCATCGGGACTGACTTGAAAGTGGGAAGTGGGAAGTGGGAAGTGGGAAGTGGGAAGTGGGAAGTGGATACTACTTTCATGCTTGACGCTGTAACTTGTTGCATCGGGACTTCCTCTTAAGTATTACCGGAAGGATTAGAACCGTACATAGCATTTAAAACCAAAGCGGGGTCAACGTATTGATTGCCGTACATCAGTCCCCAGTGCAGGTGTGGTCCGGTGGTGCGTCCGGTCATTCCCACTCTAGCCATACGGGCCCCTGCCGGTATATCCTGACCGAGAGTAAGGACGATTCCTCCTGACCTGTCAATCAAAAAAGTACCACGGCTATCGGATTGAACCGAACCCATGAGATGACAATAAATATGCGTCCATTGACCCGATTGCATCTTAATCATGGTGCCACAGCCTGTATTATCCGATAACTCGACGATTCTGCCGGTCCACCAATTGCGGATATAACTGCCTAAGGGTGCGGCCAGATCTAACCCGGCATGAAATTGTTGACTGCCATCCATGGGAGAGAAACGATAACCGAAACCGGAGGTATAGGTTTGAAAGTTTTCCACGGGAAAGGAGGCCCCGGCCCAAGCATTTTGAGCCATGAGGGTGGGATTAGCTTTAACGGGGTGTAAACGGTCAAATCCTAGAGAAATTAACGTTACAAGACAGCTAATCGCTAAAAAACGCAGGAATTTAACAGGCAGATACTTTAGCATGAGACTTACTCCAGACACCACAATTAAATATACCGCTAATTTTACCGGCGGCTTTTAACCGATATTTTAGTTAAGTTTTGAGTTATTATTGACCATTGGTTAGCGGTTGACAACATTTCCCCTCGGGCTGCCGATTCTCCGACTCCCCCACTTAATTTTTACTTTTTACTGACTCGTACCATGTTAGACCTAAAGCAAATTAGAGAAAATCCAGAGGAAGTACAGAAACGCTTAGATAGTCGGGGAGGTAGTTATGATATTGCCCCTATTCTCCAGTTAAATCAACAACAGAAGGCTTTAGAGTTAGAACGCAGCAGTTTACAGGCCCGGGGTAACGAAATCGGTAAACTGGTAGGACAAAAAGTTAAAAGTGGCAGCGATGCCAACAGTCCTGAAATTTTGGTGCTGAAAACAGAAGGAAACGAGATTAAAAGTAAACTAGCTCAATTAGAACCGCAGGAAAAAGCCATTAAAGTGGCCATTGACCAAAAAATCTTAGATTTACCCAATTTACCTAGTGAAACCACTCCCATCGGTAAGGATGAACGGGAAAATGTCGAAGTCAGACGCTGGGGAGAGGAATATAAACCCACCAACCCGAATATTTTGCCTCACTGGGAAATTGGGGAAAAATTGGGCATTTTAGACTTTGAACGGGCAGTAAAGATCGCCCAGAGTCGTTTTGTTAATCTTATCGCCCTCGGGGCAGCCCTAGAAAGAGCTTTAATTAATTTTATGCTCGATCGCCATATTGTCGCCGGTTATACAGAAGTTTTACCGCCAATTTTAATTAATAGTGACTCCCTGCGCGGGACGGGACAACTGCCAAAATTCGCGGAAGAAAGCTTTAAATGTCGAGATGATGAGCTTTGGTTAGCACCAACGGCAGAAGTACCCGTAACTAACCTTTATCGCGATGAAATCCTCTCATCGGAGCAATTACCGATCAAACACTGTGCCTATACTCCCTGTTTTCGTCGGGAAGCGGGCAGCTATGGCAAAGATACGAGGGGCTTGATCCGTTTGCATCAATTTAATAAGGTGGAAATGGTCAAAATCGTCCATCCTGACGCTTCTGCTCAGGAACACGAAAGTTTAGTCGCTAATGCGGAGGCAATCCTGCAAGCTTTACAGTTGCCCTATCGGGTGATTGAATTGTGTAGCGGTGACTTGGGTTTTTCGGCGGCCAAATGTTATGACTTAGAAGTGTGGCTACCTTCGGCTAATACCTATCGGGAAATTTCCAGTTGTTCTAATTTTAGAGACTTCCAGGCACGACGGGCAAATATTCGCTTTAAAGAAAAAGGGCAAAAAGGCACTAATTTTGTCCACACCCTCAACGGTTCGGGATTAGCGATCGGTCGTACTATGGCCGCTGTCCTAGAAAATTATCAACAGCCGGACGGGACGGTAAAAGTGCCGGAAGTGCTGCAACCCTATCTAAAACGGGAAGTTATTTGTTAATTTTTGATAAAAATGCTTGACAAAATGTCTATATAGGGTTTGCTGAATAAATCTAAAAACCTTGTTGGGTAAGACTTTTAGACCTTTTGTCAATCAAAAAGTACCGGATATGGGAGTGATCAGGGGGAAAATTCAGGTACTTTTTCCCTGAAAATTGGGTAGTTGACCACGGCTCGACTGAGCTTCGCCGAACGTCCTGAAAATCGGTAAAACCCTACACCCCACACCCGTTCGGCTGAGCTCACGGCCGAAGCCCACACCCCACACCCCACACCCTGCCCCCAAGAAAAACTTTTTGCCGCAAACCCTATATAGTGCATTTGAAAAAGTTGCTCTTAACCCCACTCTAGAATTGCCTGTTTTAAGGCTCCTTCCGGCAAATTGGCCGGATCAAAGGACTCACCCGCTTCTATTCTGGCTAAAGCTTCAAAAAAGGCTCTCACACCACTGGCCGGTCCCGATGGGTGGTCCATAATTCCGGTTCCCGCATTGAGGATAACATTACGTCCGTAATCCCCAAGGACCTGGGGAACAATACCTGGACGAATGCCGGCCGAGGGAACCGGAAAAACGTTTCTATCGCGCAAAATATCGCGAATTTTGCCTTCCTCCTGCGGATCGAAGGGTAAACTACCGTAAGCGGCGGGATATAGCACCGCATCGGCTCCTGCGTGGGCCATCATCGTCCCCAAAACCACAGAATAGGCTAATCCCGTATCGCTACCGGCACACATCGCTCCAGCAAAGGCAGGATGGGCGAAAATGGGAACATCGATCGCCGGATCACTGGCTAAAGCTTCTAAAACGGAAAAACCGTAGGTAAGAACGTTTAATAACAGGGCATTAGCCCCATGTTTCACCAATAAACGGGCTTTTCTCTGCAATTCGTCCGCTTTTCCGGTGACATTAACCGCATAGAGAACATTTCTACCGGTTTGCTGCCGCACTTCCTCCAAAACCCGACGACAACAATCTAGGCGCTCGTGGGTGGGAGCTACGGGAAGATCCGCCATGATTTCATCATCTTTAATCACGTCTAAGCCAGCAAAAGCCACTTCTCGCAGGATATCGGCGTGATCTTGGGCCGATAGTCCTAAAGCGGGTTTAAAAATTGCCATGACTAGAGGTCGATCATAAACCCCCAAACGTTGCCTAATTCCGGTGATTCCCAGCTTGGCTTTCGTGCCGTAGGTTTCGGGGAGGTACACCCCCACCACTTTTCCGGCTCCAGCCATGGAATATTTGCCGAAAATCATGGTTAAAAGACTGGCGATGTCATTTTCAACGTTTATCTGGGGAAACCGCACCCTAGCCACCTTATAACCGTCGGCTTCCTCCCTGATCCCCACCACTTCCGCTAGGTGTTGTTGCAGCTGCTCTTGACGATGACTGTGGCGATCGCTCCAAGTGCCGGCGGTTTGACCGATAGCGATCGTTTTTGCCTGTTTTTCGGCATTAATAGCGGGAGGAAAGCGATAATCGACGATAATAGTCATAAAAGGAAAAAAAAGGGAGTGGGAATTATCAATTATAAATTATGAATTGGGAGCGGGGGAATTGGGGAGGTGGGGAGGTGGGGAGGTGGGGAATTGGGGAATTGGGGAGGTGGGGAGCCTTTTTTCAGTAAACAGTAATGGGTGAACTGATAACTGATAACTGATAACTGATAACTGATAATGGCTTCGATCGATTTTCTTAGCTATTGACAAGGGTTCCCCTAAAAGCCTACAAGTATTTTGGATAGGTATGACCATTGAGGAACCGACCAAAATATGAAAATAACGACAAGATTACGGGAATGGGGCAAATTTTTCTTAAAAAGCGGCGCTAGTATTGCCCTAGCACTATTTTTAATCTTAAGTCTGTTCACGGTTAAGGGGACTGCCCCTGCTTTGGCTGTGCTTGCTCAGGGTGACGCGGTAACGGATCCCACTGCTATTTTACGCAATGCCTTACCCATAGATAATAAACCAATTCGTCAAGTGCAACAATCGATCGAAGATATTGCCAAACATCTGCGGGCCAAGCGTTGGAGTCCGATTAAAAAAGATGTCAAGGATGCCAATTATGCCCTTTCTACCAAAAGCAAGGCTATCTTAGATAGTGTTCCCGAAGCAAGTAAAAGCCAAGGGGAGGAATTAATCGAAAAACTGAAAACGGGAGTGGCGGCCCTGGATACGGCCGTAGAAGCGAAGGATAAAGAGGCAGTTTGGTCAACCAGACGAGAATTGCTCAATAATATCACCGCTTTAGAAGAATTAATGGTAGTGGGTTTTCCCTTTAACGTTCCCCCGGAATACGCTAACTTGCCGCAATTGCGAGGACGTGCCACCGTAGAGATGCAGACCACCAAAGGAGATTTAACCATCGTTGTGGATGGTTACAGCGCTCCGATTAATGGGGGTAACTTTCTGGATTTAGTCCAACGGGGTTTTTATGACGGTTTACCCTTCATTCGCAGCGAAGATAATTTCGTTGTCCAAACCGGGGATCCCGTCGGTGCAGAAGAGGGATTTATTGACCCGAAAACTAAGCAATATCGCTCTATTCCCTTAGAAATTTTGATCAAAGGGGAAGAAGAGCCAGTTTATGGCAATACTCTCGAAGAATTAGGGATTTACTTACCCAGTCTCGCCTTGCCTTTTAACGCTTTTGGTGCCTTGGCCCTAGCGCGTCCGGATACCAATCCTAACGGAGGTTCCTCGCAATTCTTTTTCTTTAAATTCGATAATGAATTAACTCCTCCGGGGTTTAATCTCATGGATGGTCGTTATTCGGTTTTTGGCTATTTAGTCCAGGGAAAAGAGGTGTTAGAAGAACTTACCGATAAGGATAAGATTATCACCGCTAAAGTGGTTTATGGCTTAAATAATCTCGTCCAACCTAGCTAGGTTGGGGGTTTTTAACTGGGTTTTGTTAAGGCACAGAGATTAGTCGCGATAGGGGAAGCAGCTCAGATTCTGGGTACTTCCCCCGATACCCCTAGGGTCGTTTCATTCTCTCATCGGAATAAAGATCTGAAAATTTTTCAAAACGTCGTGCTTTGTAGGGTTGATTCATGAATCAACCCTACTATGAATCAACCCTACTATGAATCAACCCTACTATGAATCAACCCTACTATGAATCAACCCTACTATGAATCAACCCTTGATAAGGGGGGTGCTGATCCCCCCTTAATCCCCCCTTGATAAGGGGGGTGCCTGACAACTTTTAACACCTACCTACTTAAGATTATTAATTCTGCAATCTATAGCCCTGATTATTATTGATTTGATGGCGGCAAAAGTTATTTAATTAACATCAGTTTTATCTAAGTTCCCCTTTCCCTTAATCCTCGTTCATATACCCAATCAGTAACGTCTGGGGAGAGTTTGCTGATAGCCAAGGGCTAAGAGATGACAGAGTTGGTGATATAGTAACTAAAGATCACATTTAAATCTAACCTTGCCATAGATGCACAAATCTCGAATCTGGCAAACCCAAAAATCTCCCGTCTCTAACATCAGTTTTAGCGATGAAATGAGGTAAGAATTTTGACCAAAATACTTAGCGATCGCATTGCCGTTTATCTGCTCATCGGTGGACTCCTGTTTAGAATCATCATCGCCCTGGGGCTTTATCCGGGGTACGATGAGGCCTATTATTACGTTTACAGCCATAATCTGGATTGGAGTTATTTCGATCATCCGCCAATAGTAGCGATTTCCACGGGTTTTGGGACTTGGATCACGGGATTAGTCAATCAATTTACCATTCGCTTCGGTACTCTCCTCCTCTATACTGGCAGCCTCTGCTTACTATATCTGACAGCTTTAAAATTGTTCAGTCTGCCGGTCGCGAGAATGACTTTAGCGATCGCCACTCTGATCCCCATCTATGGGATCGTCTTCGGGATTCTCTCGCAGCCAGATAGTCCTTTAATCTTTTTTTGGTCATTAACAGTCTATTTAGCTGCCCAAGAATTCTGGCCAATTCGGGAAAAAAACTATCATCCTAGCTATCGTCTCGCTTATATTGGACTTGCCGTAGGATTGGCGGTTTTAAGTAAATATCACGGCTTTATTTTGGGCTTTGGTTTAGTTTTATTTTGTCTGACTACTCCCCGCTATTGGCCTGTATTTAGATCCCCTTGGTTGGGATTAGGATTTATTCTTTTTTTGGTAACTTTATTGCCGATTATCTACTGGAATATTAACCATGATTGGATCTCCTTTCGCTTTCATTTAGAAGACCGTTTTTCTGGAGAACCGAAAACCTTTAATATTCTTGGTATTCTCTCGGTTGTTGGCATTAGTATCGCCACGATGTTTCCTCCTTTTGGTCTGCCGATGTGGTGGGTGACATTTAAAAGCTTTGCCGAACAAATTCCTAACTTTATCTCGAAAAAAAGATTTTTTCAGCGAGAAGAAGAATCACTAAAAAAATGGTTAATTATCTCGGTTTCTCTGCCTTTAATCCTGGGAATGCTTTATGTGGGTGCTTCCCATTATCTCGCCCCTAGTTGGATTTTACCCGGGTTCTGGTCCTGCACGATTTTATTAGGAGAAAAGGCCAATACTTGGCAGCAATCTTCTCGAATCTGGGTAAAAAGATGGTTATGGGGATCAGGAATTTTTATCGTTACTCTTTTATCTATAGCAATGCTTCACGTTACGCTTGGTACTTTCCAAAAACCTAGTCAATACGCAATCTTTGGGGGAATTATTGCCCCAGAACAGGACCCTTCTCGGGAAATTGTCGATATTGATCAACTGCGCCAAAACTTTGCTAATTCGCCCGAATTATTAGCACTCTTAAAAGATTCTAGCTTCGTTTTTACCCATAGTTTTTATGTGACAGCATGGCTAGATATGGCTCTTTATCCCCTAGTTCCTATTCCCGTCACCTGTTTTAACAACGATCAAAGGGGTTATCAAATTTGGTTTAATCCTCAAGAATGGATCGGTAAAAATGGTTTATTAATTACTACAAATAGTTCTCTAGAAAGACCAGAAATAATTGATCGCTACCGTCCCTATTTCCAAGATATAACTAAAGTAGCTGTCATTCCGATCAAGCGCGGTGGTGTCGCCATCGAACAATTTCATGTTTACCAAGCTAAAGGACTAATTAAAACTTATCCTTAAATGCAGTTATGAGCGGATAGGGGATAGATCAATTAGTTCATAAATACTCCTGATTTCTATCTTCTGAATTGTGTAAACTTTTTAACTTTTTACTTTTTACTTGATAAATATGTCCATTCATCGAGTGCGTATTGCTAGAGATAAAGGGGAATTTGTCCAGTCCTTAGTTAATTTTAATCAGGGAATTGGACCCTTTCAAACCTATGCTGATGTCATCGCTTTTGCGGCGGCTTTAGGGGTAAGATATCAAGAGAGGGTAGCCATAGAAAATGTAGCGAAGGAACCCTCACCTATTAACCTGGAAATTTTTATTTCTCGTGGCTACGATACCCTAATCAAATTATTGGCAGTTAATGAATTGCAAGACACGAAAATTCTTTCTCCCCACGGGGTAGATTCGGAAGCTTTGCGAGTAACAATTTTCGAGGAATATGCCAACGCTGGTTTAGCAAGATTAGAACGAGAATTGCGCGGTGCGGTGGATTATACTGAAAGATTATTGTTAATTATCAGTCAGGAACGTTTTCGAGAAATTACTGCCACAACCGAATTCGATTTAGGCAGATTTTTGTAGTAGAAATCTTAGTTAAGTACCTAAGTAAAATTAATTACACATCTCGCTAACTCCTGACTTCGGGTGCATCTCATTTTTGTAAATCTAGCAAGTTGGGATTTTTACGCGAAAACTCTCTGATAAAATCTGGCATTACTTCCGATTTTATCACTCAATCCAAGCTTTTGGGGGGTTCTACCCCCCAAACCCCCCGTTGGGGGCGTGGCGCGGTCACTGAGCGTGTCGAAGTGCCGCCCCCAAACCCCCCGCGCATTAGCTTTTCGGTGGGATGCTTACAGGCAGCTGCTGATACATTTGTCATCATTTAAGAGTCATACTAAATCTGGTTATTAAAAACTGATTATTTATTCACCCTTTTGCATTAGTGCCTGCTGCCTTTTACCTGTCCTGATATGTAGCCTATACTCAACGGATTTAGTATTATTACTGTAGTTTGGTATGGGCTTTTTTCTCATAGGTGCGTTCAAATTTTCTGCGGGTGTAATTGGCAGCGATCGCTATTGCTAAAGCCAAAATTGCGAAAATAAGGGCAGTAATTTGATAGATAGACTGATTTGGGGATAAAATTGCCAGTAAAGCTAATAATATCCCCATTAAAATCGCAATTTGTTTAGTTTTTACCATGTTTTCATGGGCAGTGCTACAGGTGCGACAGTGGACAGTGTGACGAGAATAGCGATCGAGGGGTAAAGGATCGGATAAATCGATCGCCGTTGTCCGCTGGCTGGTGTAGCCTTGATAGTAGGGGAAAGAGTCCCCATAGCGATCGAACCATTGACGTAACTCAATCACCAAGGCATCGGAACTTTTTAAGGGTAAGTATAATTTTTGTAAACTATCTCTTGACTTTTCCACCATTTGCTGCTGACTTTGAATTAAAGGTAGATCATCTTCGAGGATGCGACTTTGACGCAGATGTTCCAACCAGCGCCAACGGTATTGACGGGAGTTAACGGCAAAATTTTGGTAACGTCGCATCAGTAAGCGAGAACGACCTTGACCCAGAGAAATCCCGTATAAAGCCAATCCAGCACACCAATGGGGATTAGGCAGAGAAAAACGATAATGAACGAGATTAGGGGCTATAAAATCCAGATATTTCCAGCTTTCTTGCGGATTGCGGCTATTGCGCCACTGACTGCGAATTCCCCGCGCCGAGATTTCGAGGATTTGGAAGGCTAAAGGTTGAGCATTTTCCCGTTTTGCCCCGAATTCGCTGCGATCATGGCTAATATTAACATGGGCGGGATCGAGGAGATTTTCGAGTAAATAGCCCTGTTCGTAGGGAAAATCGATGACATAATCGGTATGGACACAATTGGGGTCTTCTAGGTCTTTGATGATAGGAATATCGCTTTCTTTCGCTGTTTCCTCTTCTCCTAACCAAACCCAGAGGACTCCCTGACGTTCCATCACCCGATAGGATTTAACCTTGGCATTGCGGGGAATCGGGGTATTGGCTGGCAGTTGGGGAATATGGGAACATTTTCCATCCGTCTCGAACTGCCAACCATGGTACAAACATTCTAAACGCCCAGCGATCATCTGTCCTGTGGAGAGTTTAGCCAAGCGATGGGGACAGCGATCAAGCAAACAGCCCCATTTTCCCTGTTGATCGCGAAATATTAGCAATGGTTGCCCATAAAGAGAGAAAGAGTAGGGATTTTTTTGCCAATCCTGCACGAATAACACAGGATACCAACAATTTTGGTAGTGAAAACAGTCATCCCTAGGCAGGGGTTGAGATTGATCTGCGCTCGTCATGGCGATGAGAGAGAAAAAATATTGATCATCATCATAATATCGGTGCGGCCAATTGATCTCTGTCTTCCTACTAAGTAGCTGGTTATAATTAAATTAAAAATGGATTTTAGGTTCGATCCCCCCTGCCCCCCTTGATAAGGGGGGTGCGGATAGGCGGGGGGATCTGATAGTTTTTAACGCCTACCTACTTATCTTTTAATCAATCCGAAAGGGACGAGCAGAGGGTCGAAATTCCCGATAGGCGTTAATTGTAGCCAAAAAATCGATTGTAAAGCCTTTTATTGATTTCGTATAGTAGCCAAATAATTAAAAAACAGACAGAGATGAATATCAAAGGTTTTTGAGTCAGTAAATTCTGCAAACTCCAGAATAGTTGCTGCGGTTGACTGACTAGATACCAACTATTCAGTCGGAGAAACCTTCCTAAATAGATACCGATTGCACTTAAAAAATGGAGAGCTATTTCTAGGGGTAAAACTGCTGAATTTAGCTGACTTTGCTGACAATAACTTTTTAAATTAAGTAAGGAGATAACGTATAGCTGAAAGCCAATAAAAATAAAGACACTATACTGGGGGATTAAAACTAAAAAAATTAAACTTTTGGCGTAATCCTGCTGAAGATAGGCGATTAAATGAATGCTATCGGTGAGAATATAGGGAGCATTGGGTAAAAAAAGCACAAAAACTAAGAGAATTAACCACCAGAGTAGGGAACGATCAAGGGCGATCCGAAATAGCCAAAAGCTGAGGATAAAGGGGATAAAAGCCAGAAAAGAATTCCAGACAATTCTCGCGGTACTGAGGTTAAATAATTGCCAAGCATTGTGCCACCAATCCCTAGTTAAAATTATCGTTAAATCTGCCCAAATCATCCCTTAAATACCAGTCTCCTCTAAGGTTGATAAATATCCTAACCAATTTTTTAAAGATTCCGGGAAAGGGATTCTTTCTCTAGCGGTGGGATCAATGCACACATGGCGAGTTTTCGCTTTTGCGACCATGATTTCAGCCAAATAAATTTTATACTGCAATTCAAACTCGTTTTCGCTTAGGGATCGGGCAGTGAAATTAATCTGTATTTGATCGCCACAAAAAAGAGGACGAAAAAACTGGATTTCCGCTTGAGTAATTGGTAGGGCAACTGTATAATCTTTCAAAAAATCCTTGATATTGATGCCAAATTGTGCTAAAGAAAACTCGTAGGCTTCATGACAGATCGAGAGAAGATGGGCAAAGTAAACCACACCGGCCGCATCGGTATCGGCCAGATAAATTAGGCGCTCGTAGGACATAAAAAGCTTATTGTCTTTCTAGAAAGGTTAAACTATCTTGTAGTTGTCTTAACTCGTCCCGATGAGCTTTGACAGTTAATTCCGTTTGCTGAGATTTGCTTTCCACTTTAAAAGCCACTTCTTCTAAACGGCCGACTTTTTGCCAATAGAAAACACCGGCGAGGGGAGATAAACCCACAAGAGCAAAAATATAGGGATTAGTATCAGGAAATAACACCGATAAAACCAGTGAGAAGCAAAATAAACCCAAGGCCGCTAAAATTGTCAAAAATATCGCTAGAAAGGGGCTAGGCGGCACAAAACCCTGTAATCTGACAATATTCTGTTCGGGTTCGATCGCCTTGACTTGATAGGAACGTCGGTCAAAATAGTCTCGCAGTTGTTCTAATAGTTGGTCGTCACTGGTACTGGTAAGATAGACACGCTGTTCGATACGCTCTTTGACGGAACCGCGAATAAAAAAGAATAATCCCACCATGAGCAGGAGAGTCAGAAAAAAAGTTGAGGAGAGAACGGGGGTATCCATGGCGGCGGTTGGGAGCGAAAAAACTTACAATTAATCCTAATTATCCTAACCTATCTTCTCCCCCGATTTAGAAGATGGACCCTAGGAGCAAAACCTCGATCAAGAATCAGAAAAATTTAACCCCAAGGCAGATTCATGGGCAACAATCTATTAACAGGATTAATCGAACCCTTACAGTATAGTTTCATGCAGAGATCCCTAATTGAAGCTATCATCGTCGGGATCATCTGTGCGGTGGTGGGAACCTACCTGATGGTACAACGTTTGGCCCTCTTGGGCGATGCCATCAGTCACTCGGTCCTACCCGGATTAGCGATCGCTTTTATTGGTAATTTTAATCTGCTACTGGGTGCTTTACTAGCCTCAATGGTCAGTACCCTACTGATTAACTTGATCCGTAATCGTTCCCCAATCAAAGAAGATGCGGCCATGGGTATCGTTTTCTCGGCTTTTTTTGCCCTTGGCATCACCCTGATCACTCTCATCCAAAAAAACAACAAAATTGACCTTAATCACTTTCTCTTCGGCAATATTCTCGGTGTTACTGCTGCCGACATCCGCGATACCCTAATTATTGCCGTTATCGTTTTGTTAACCGTTTTGCTCCTGTATAAAGAACTATTATTCTACACTTTCGACAAAATCGGGGCGCAAGCGGCGGGTTTACCGGTAAATTTATTAGATTTAGGCTTAATGCTCCTGATCGGTCTGACCATCGTTGCTAGTCTCCAAGCGGTGGGAGTAATCCTCGTTTTGTCCCTTTTGATTACCCCGGCAGCCACTGCTTATCTTTTAGTTACCCGTCTCCATCAAGTCATGGGTGTGGGTGTGGGTGTGGGTATTATTTCTAGTATCAGTGGGATGTATTTAAGTTATTACTGGAATTTACCCTCTGGACCGGCGATCGTGCTTGTCGCTTTTACCCTATTTATGTTGGCCTTTTTATTCAGTCCCCGTCAAGGAATTTTCACTCATCCCTCTAGTCTAGGTGGTCAACTTTCTATCTGGGTAGAGATGAAAAATTTGTTGAGGCGGCGTTAGTTTGGGGGATAAGGTGGGTTTTTTGGCAAGTGATCAAAAAAAGCCGACGGCCGATGGCCAAAAAAGATCGGCGATTGCACTAAGGCCAAAGAGCTAACACCTTATCAGCAGGTAGGATTTTACAGCTAGAAATTACAGAGGAGTATTTTTAATAATTTTAATTATGGACAAGGCTCAGAAAATCAAAAAAGAGATCGAGGAACTAGATAAATGGATTAAAACGAATCCAGATTCAAGAGAATTAAAAAGAGCTATTGCCGTTAAATTATCTTTACAAGGATGGACTTATCAAGCGATCGCCCCGATACTCAATGTCTCTCTAAGTTTTATTGGTAAATGGAAAACTCAGTTTGAAGATCGAGGTATCGCCGGATTAAAATTATCATATCAAGGAGCAAAAAGCTACTTAGATGAAGGGCAAAAACAAGAAGTTTTCAGTTGGCTGCAACAACAAGAATATTGGGATATATCGGAGTTAGAATGCTATTTAATCGACCAATTTGAGGTAGCATTTAAATCTCAAACGAGCTATTATAGTTTGCTAAAAGAAGCGAAAATTAGTTGGCGAAAAGCTCAACCTAAAAATCCTCTTCAAGACCCAGAACTGGTCAAAAAAAAGAACCAAAAAATCCAAGATATTATAACAGGTTTATTACCAGAAATAAAAGCTAAAAATGTTGTTATATATACGATTGACGAAGTTCACCTACTAGAAGAAGACTTGATTAGCCATCTTTGGGGGAAGACAGATAAAAGACTAAAACTTCCACTTCTCAACCCTAAAAATCGTCAAACATACCACGGGGCATTAAACTTAATAAATCCTGAAATTATCACTGGAGAATACAAGCAGGGGAATGGAGATTGCACAGTGGATTTTCTCAAAAAGTTAATCAAGATAAATCCAGGTAAAAGAATTATTATCTTTTGGGATGTAGCTTCCTATCATAGAGGGGAATTAATACAAGGTT
>NZ_JBLZRT010000106.1:0-3818 GCF_048564745.1 Microcystis sp. | reverse complement strand
ATCAACAACTCATGCTTGTAAAGCTTGTACAATAGGGCTTTGAGTTTTTGTTAGATTGATATTTATCAACTTTAGAGCATTGCTGGACAGAGAGGGAGCTTGGGGAATTTTCTACAGTGTAAGTTCGGAAGAACCAGATTTATTTTATTTCCCCCTCTATTATCCTGATTTCTTCCTCACTTAATCCATACAATTCATACACTATTTGGTTAATCTCTTTTTCTAACTCGCTGGTGTCAGCTTTGGGATTAGATTTTTTAGCCGTGAGAATTTGATCTACAATATTTTCGATATTGACTACTTGATTGGGAGTAGGAATAGGAATTCTTAACTTTCTGATGTCATTCATGGTTAGCTGAGTAAAATCATCTTTTTTTGCCGATGTAGAGTTTTTAGTTTTAAGATAAGAAACGAATTTAGAATTAATAATAGATAAGAGATATTTGATTGAGAACCTGTCCGTATTTAATTTAAAAATATAAATATCTTTCTTAACAACAAGTGGTTTTTGAGTCAAAGTTGCCATTATTCTAAACTGTCTACTTATAATTCTTCTGACAAGAATTCTTTCTCCTGTAAAAAAATCAAATGATGACGGTTTCTCCCTAAGATTGTCTCCATATTTTATGTATTCATTAACATCTTCTAGAAAGTATCTATCAAGCTTGCCAGTTAAAATTGGTTCGTGAAAATCATCAATTTTATTTAAAGAATAATCATTTTTATTAGCTAAAATACCTCTAGCTGAATCAGTAATGTCCTCGATAGTTGTTTGAATTTTACTTAGTTTATTGTTCAGTAGTTTTGACAGAGGGTTAAAAATTAGCTTTAAATCTTGACTGTTAGACCATTCTTTTTTGCTAAGTATATGATAATCTAAGGAATTTATAATATTAAAATCTATTTTATCTCTGGGATTAAATTCATATACCAACGACATATTTAAAGATTTGTTTTTAGATAATAAATAAATTCCAGTATCTACATAAGCATCGTTGAATATATCATAGGGTAGAGTTATTCCTAAGACTAAATGAGAATTTTCATATATGATTTTCCTTGTGGAATAATATTTATCACCTGTTAACCAAGATATTGGTGTGATGAAAGAGAAAAATCCTGATTTGTGAGATATTCTAGTAGCTTTTTCCATAAAAATTGTGTAAATATCATCTATGGTTGTATAAAATTCTTTATACAATCTTTTTTCCATTTCCTTGAATTTCACTCCATAAGGAGGATTGCCAATTACCACATCAAAACCGATAAAATTCCCCTTATCGTCTAGAACTTCGGGGAACTCGAAGCGCCATTCAAAAGCATTATGATAAATCTTACCGCTTTCAATCTCCTCTAGTTGCGGACGTAACTTATCAATCTCATTCCTTAACTGACTAATCTTCCTTTCCCGCGCTTTCTTTTCCTTAGCTGACTCCTCAAATAACAAAATTTGATTCTCTAGACTATATAAATCCGTTTCCAAACCCCGCAAGCGCTTTTTCAGAGGATTATCTCCCTGTAAAGTCTGACGAAAACTACTCTTAATCTCACTTATCAATCTCTCCATCTCACGCTTTTGCGATTTATCCTCCGCGTTGCGATAGACTCTCACCGCATCCTTATAACTCTCGATACTTAAACGATTTTTGCGGGAAAAGACTTGTAAATCATTGGATAACCCAAAGCGACTAATCAGAGAATTGCCAACCTTGATATTAATATCGATATTCGGTAACGTCTCTAACTCGTTATCTGCTTTGTAGTAAGCATTCTTGAGTAACTCAATCCATAAACGCAACCGACAGATTTTCACCGAGTTGGGATTGATATCAACTCCAAAGAGACACCCCTCAATCAGACGCTGTTTTTCCTGAAATAAAGTCTCCTGTACTCGCTGACTTTCTCGGTTGCGGGGATTATATTCAAACAGATTACCGTCATCATCGGTGACGATTAACTCATCGTTCACCACCTCAACCCGATAATCCCTGAGAGTTTTCCCCTCTTTATCCAATAAAATCTGTAACTCACTCTTAATCGCGATTATCTCGTTCAAAGCAGAAACAAGAAAATGTCCCGAACCCACCGCAGGATCACAAATTTTGAGACTATTGATAATAGCATTGGCTGCCGTTTTATCTTTGATGCGGTTATACACATCCTCGATTGTCTGACAATCCCATCCCTGACTCTGGTTAAATTTCTCTATTACTGCGCGTCGAATCGTTTCCCGACACATATACATAGTGATGAAACCGGGGGTGAAAAAGGAACCATCCTTATATCCGTTGATTTTCTCGAAGATTAATCCCAACACTGACGCATTGATAAGAGTCTTATTATCCTCCTGTATCGCTTCCCCACCTTCGCTGCTAAAATCGTAGGCATTGAGAAACTCAAATAGGTATGCTAAAGCGTTGATTTCTCCTGTTCGCTTTTTCCCCTGACTATCCTTTAAGACTGTTCCTGCAAAAATCTCTATATTCTCCGAACGCAGGTTACTGATAACTATGGTTGATTGTTCTAAGTCTGTGGGTTCAAATAGGGAACTGTTGAGATAGGGAACCTGAGTATGGGTATTCTGGATGTCTTTGCTTCTTTCTGTCTGTTTTTTGGCCAAAACGCTGAAAAATAAGCGATTTAAGTCGTCATAGTTGGCAATTTTGCTTAAATTGAGAAACCCTAGGGATTTATCCCCCCGATGATACCTAATTATCTGCGCTTCTAATAGTTTGAGGAAGAGGATTCTATTTATCCAGGTTATCCCCAACTCTAAACCGATATTCAATAGTCTCTCCTCTTCCGTCTCCCCAAATTCTTCGGGATTGGGTAAACGAGAGATTTTATCTAAACTCTCCACTTGACTGATAGCGTTCTCTAGCAGCGAACCGGGTTGTCGCGCTGCCGGTTGCGGATGTCGGATGAGTTTTGTTCCTCCCTCTTTTCTCTCTGTCAATCCGATGATATGCAGCAGTTCACTATAAAAGTTTTTGTCGAGACTGTTGCTATCGTTCGCAAAGGGGAGTTTTAAGAGGTGTTCGGGAGAAAAGATTTTATAGAGACTGATAAGGTTATGTTCGTCCTCCCGGATGGTTTGGGAGTATTCCCGCAAGTCAAAATGGGTGTATGTCAGGGAATCGAGTATGGAGTTAAGGAAGGGTTCTCCTATCTGTTTATAGAAGAAGTCGGTGGTTTTTCCCGTTAGTCTCCCCGTCTCAAAGTCATTAAACTGTCTGACAAGTTCCTGATTTTGTGCGAATAGTCTCTCGAAGATATTCCCATCGAAGATAAACCACTCATATATATTGGTAGCAATCAGGTGTTTTATCTCTAGGTTTTTCTCGGTTATTCTTTCCCGTAGGAAGTAGAGGAGTAATTCTTGTAATGCTTTACAGTTGAGTTTGTCTCTCCGCAGCATCTCGCTTTTATTGCTGGGTTTCTTGACTTCCAATATCACCCCCACGGAATCCCGCGATTCTTTCCCATTATGGATGACTAAATCATTCCTTCCCTTGGTGTTGATGAAATGTTGGGGACTATAGTAGCTGTGTTTGAGAAAGTCTGCAAGCAGGTTTTTATGGAACTCCTCCGATTCTGTCTCGTTTATACTCCCCAAAAGTTGTTCTAGGTGAGTTTGAAACTTCTCCACCTGACTACGACTCGGTTTGACTCTTAGGAATGCTTTGTTTAATGCTTGTCGGGGAGAGAAATTTTCCGTCTTCATACCTTTATCCTCTTCCTACTCAACCCGATTTTGGGGTCTATTTTTTTCTCTCTTATCTTTGCTCAAAAACCCTATATATATTTGCGCACAGATT
>NZ_JBLZRT010000105.1:0-11591 GCF_048564745.1 Microcystis sp. | reverse complement strand
ACAGTGGAAGGAATTAATAATAAACTGAAGGTGATTAAAAGGAGAGGCTATGGATTTAGAAACTTTAAAAACTTTAGTCTTAGATGTTTATTAAATTGGCATTTTGCTAGTTGATTTTACATGGTAAGTTCGGAAGAACCTAAAAATTTTGTATCTCCTTCAGTCACCCCTATTTAAACCATAAAATTAGAGTTATCTTTATGTTTGCCACTGATAAATACTTAGAATTATTAAAGCAATACCCGCCTCGTCCTATTCACAATGAGGAAGACTTAGAAATGATGCAGGAGGTTATTAATCGCCTTTTAGACAAACCCCAATTAACGGTAGAAGAAAGGGAATATCTAAATGTTTTAGGGTCTTTAATTTATGAGTATGAGGAAAATCAAGAGCCAATACCTGATATTTATGGAATTGAATTGTTAAAATTCATACTAGAGGAAAGAAACCTACAAAAGCAAGATTTGCTATCTATTTTTGAAAGCAAGTCAACCCTAGATGACATTCTTGATGGGCAACAAGAGTTAACTCCTATCTACATTCAAAAATTAGCCAATTTTTTAAATATATCTCCTGATTTATTTTTTCCTAGTTAGTCATAAAAAAGGCGTTAGACAGTTAGGCTGATTTCCTGTCTTAACGCATAGATTAACAGACTAAATTAAAGCCCGATAACGCCCCAAAGCCAGTAAAGGAAAATACTGCTGATAGAAATGATATTTCAGGTAAAAATGACAGGGGAAACCTGTACCAGTGAAGTAATCTTCATCCCATGTACCATTTTCTTTTTGGGTAACAAGAAGATAGTTAACACCCTTTTCAATCACTTCTCGCTGATAATTGCCGGTGACTTTCCCGACAGCTAATAAACCGATTAATGCCCAAGCAGTTTGGGAAGCGGTACTATTTCCCTGTCCTTTAAATTTAGGGTTATTGTAACTAAAACAGGTTTCCCCCCAACCACCATCAACATTTTGACAACTGCTTAACCAATTGGCTCCTTTTTGCAATTGCTGGCGATATTTATTCGGTTCCAGAAAAGCCAAAGCGGATAACGCTCCACTGGTTCCATAAATATAATTTACACCCCAACGACCAAACCAACTACCATCAGCTTCCTGTTCTTTTTCCAGATAATCCAAAGCTTTTTTAACTCGATTTTCCTCCATGTTAACATCACAAGTACCTAACATTTCTAGAACTCTGGCAGTAACATCAGCCGTATTAGGATCGATCATTGCTTTTAGATCGGCATAGGGCAAAGAATTAAGCCAGTTTTGATCGTTATCGATGTCAAAAGCTCCCCAACCACCAGCTTTACACTGCATAGTAGCCATCCAATTAGCTGCCCGTTTCATCACAGCTTTTTTAATATTTTCATCAGGCATTTTAATTAACTCTAAAGCCATCACCACCACTGCCGAATCGTCTAAATCGGGATACCAGC
The DNA here is from genome assembly GCF_048564745.1 of Microcystis sp. NCBI lineage: Bacteria > Bacillati > Cyanobacteriota > Cyanophyceae > Chroococcales > Microcystaceae > Microcystis > Microcystis sp. The sequence goes on along the minus strand of NZ_JBLZRT010000105.1, from coordinate 10,144 downwards.
GATTGTCAAATTCAAAAGCCCAACCGCCGGGGGTTCCGATTTTATTTTTAATCGCCCAATCGCCATAATCAAGAATTTGTTGATCGATTAACCATTGTCCCGCTTTAATCATAGCTGGATGAGCGGGATTTAGCCCAGATTCAATTAGCGATCGAATTACCCAAGCCGTATCCCAAACCGGCGACACACAGGGCTGTACACAATAGGTATTATCCGTCTCAATAGCAAAATTATCCACCGCTTTTAAACCCCGGGCAACAATCGGATCGTCAACATCATAACCTAGGGCTTTTAAAGCTAAGAGGGAATTTAACATCGCCGGGATAATTCCCCCCCAATCGCCTGTGTCTTCCTGTCGTTCAATTACCCATTTTTCCGCCGCTTTCAGACTTTCTTGACGGAAGGGAACTAAATCAGTTTTTTCTGCCCATTTAAACAGCCCATCTAACCAGAGAAAAACATCTGCCCAATCGTTATTTTTTGGTAACTCATACTTGACATTATTCACCCCTTCTGTATAGAGTTCATCGAGATTAAAACCCATTTTATACACGGGTTTTTTGTCGAAAACAATTAATAAAGGAACCGTACTTCCCCGCGCCCAACTGGACATTTCATAGATAGTAAAAGGGAAATTTTCCGGCAGTAGCATAATCCAAGCGGGGATAGAGGGAACCCCCTGCCAATCGTAACAACCAATCAAAGCGAGGTGCATTTTGGTGAAAATGCGGGTTTTGCTGATGCCACCTTTAGCTAAGATAAATTCTCTAGCTTTTTCTAAAGCAGGATCATTAGCGGGAATTCCCAATAGTCGCAGCCCCATGTAGGCTTCCACAGTGGTGCTAAGATCGCCACCATCCCCATAAAATAACTCCCAAGCGCCGTTAGGACACTGTTGCTGACGCAGATAGGTGGCTGCTTTGTCTAGGGGGCGATTTTTGTCAGTTTTCCAGATTTTGTGCAGTAAAATTGCTTCTGAGGTGATGGTGACATTAGATTCTAATTCTGCCCACCAGTAACCTTCAGAGTATTGGGTAGAAAGTAAATAATTTTGAGAAAGTTCGATCGCTTTCGCTGTTTTAGCGGCTATTTCGGTGATTTTGTCCTGAATCTGCATTTTTTTCCGTTCGACAACCTCTAGGGACCACCAGTGCAAATAAGATAATCTTATTTACAAAGTTTTTAATAAGTAGGTAAAAGATAGGCTTTTGTTCCCAAGGAATCCAGTCAAGGAATTTGCTTTGGTTGCCAATTTCTTTTTTCTTTTGACTGATTACTGATAACTGATTAAGTACCCCCACCCCCCTGAAGACAAAAGGGGTACGAAACTCGCACCCCACCAGATTTATCTTCATTGAACTTACTTTTTCTTTTTGCCTTTAGCGGGCGGATTATCCTTCGCTGCCGGTTCGGGGGCTTTTTCCTCCACTTGCGGGGCTGCTGCTACCGGTTCCGGGGCTTTTTGTCCCATTTGGGCGGCTACTTCGGCGGCGAAATCCGTTTCTTCTTTCTCGATCCCTTCACCTAGTACAAAGCGTTGGAAACGACGCACCTGAATATTTTCTCCCAAAGCGGCGATCGCTTGTTTGAGCAATTCGTCAATACTGATGTTCTGGTCGCGGATAAAGGGTTGATCGAGCAGAGAAAGTTCTTTCAAACGTTTTTCAATGCGACCAGCCACGATTTTTTCTTTGATATTATCGGGTTTATTGGCTAAATCGTCCCGTCCCATCTCAATTTCTTTTTCTTTGGCGGAGATTTCGGCGGGAATATCGGCCACTTTCACATATTCGACGTTAGGACAAGCGGCAATCTGCATCGCCACGTCATTAACCAATTTTTTGAACTCCTCGCGACGGGCAACAAAATCGGTTTCACAGTTCACTTCCACTAAAACACCGATGCGGCTGCCGGTGTGGATGTAACTGCCGATCATCCCTTCTGCCGCTACCCGACTGGCTTTTTTCTCGGCGGAAGTAATCCCTTTTTGACGCAACCATTCGATCGCTTTAGTTATATCCCCCGCGTTTTCCGTCAGCGCCCTCTTGCAATCCATCATGCCGGCGCCGGTCTTTTCCCTAAGTTCTTTAACCTGTTGTGCTGTAATTTCCGCCATAAAATTCCTAACCTACTGCTTATAATTGATCATGCCACGAGAGGGGCAGGTTTGACCGCTCGATAGGCTCGGAAAGTTTCCCCCCGAACCTAGCTGCGATCAATAGCTAATTTTCCCTAGTTATCTTCGTCTCCACTGGCAAATTCGGCGGCGTATTGGGAATAATCACCTTCTTCCTCGTACTCGGTTTCATTATCGTAGTCTTCCTCGTATTCTTCCACCGCTGCTTGACCACCGCGACGACCTTCGATGATCGCATCGCTAATTTTGCCTAAAATCAGTTTGACCGAGCGAATTGCGTCATCGTTGGCGGGAATCGGCACATCTACCAAGTCAGGATCGCAGTTAGTATCCAAAAGGGAGATGATGGGAATGCCCAATTTTTGGCATTCTTGGATAGCGTTGTATTCCCGACGCTGATCCACTACGATCACTAAATCCGGCAGCCGGCGCATGGTTTTAATGCCACCGAGGTATTTTTCTAGTTTGCCTAATTCCCGACGCAGTACCGATGCTTCTTTTTTCGGTCGTTTATCGAGGGCGCCACTATTTTCTAATTCTTCTAATTCTTTGAGTCTTTCTACCCGGCCGCGAATGGTTTCCCAGTTGGTTAACATTCCCCCTAACCAGCGTTGGTTAACGAAGTGGCTGCCGCTGCGTAAAGCTTCCTGTTTAATGATCGCTGCCGCTTGCCGTTTCGTACCGATGAATAAAAAGCGTTTACCGCGATCAGCTTCTCCTCGGACAAATTCGTAAGCTTCTTCGATTAATTGGGCAGTTTGCACCAAATCAATGATATGAACCCCATTCCGGGCAGTGTAGATGTACTGAGACATTTTCGGGTTCCAACGGCGCGTTTGATGGCCGAAGTGAACCCCAGACTCTAGCAATTCTGCGAGAGAGACAACGGGCATATTTTTCTCCTTTTCGGGTTTATCCTCCATCTAGGGCTGGATTTCTAGATTCCTAGAAACACCCGATCGCCTAGATGTGCGATTTTTGACAACTTTTCTAGTCTAACACGAAAGGGCGCAATTGCATACCCGTAAATATTGGGTACTGAGGGCTTCCTACTGCAATTCCTCAAGTTTTTTCAAAACCGCTTCTGCATGGGCTTTTACCTTGACATTTGACCAAATATAGGCAATATTTCCCCGGGGGTCGATCAGGAAAGTGGATCGTTTAATCCCCATATATTCCTTGCCCATAAATTTTTTTAATCCCCAGACTTGATAAATTTCCGCCAGTTGATGCTCGGGATCGCTCAATAATTGAATAGTTAAATTGTGTTTTTCAATAAAACGACAGTGGGACTTCTCTGAATCGGGACTAACTCCCAGAATTACCGCATTTAATTGCTGAAATTGCGGTGACAAAGCGGTAAAATCGATCGCTTCTGTGCTGCAGCCCGGAGTGTTATCTTTGGGATAAAAATATAAGACCAACCATTGACAGGCAAAATCTGCTAATTTGCTAATTTCGCCTCTTTGGTTGGGGGTGGCAAATTCGGGGGCTTTTTGTCCAACTTCTAGGGTCATTTTTAGGAGTGTAAAGGCAAGAGTAAGAAAGGAGCGAGGGAGAGGGAAAGCAATAGCCAGACTTGATAGTTAAATCTGGGAAGTTCGGGGTTTTCTGACTCGACTAAAGCATCAATTCTCTCTAATAAACGATTATTTAAAGAATGATCATTGAGAGCGACACAGCAACTATCGGAGAAACTTATTTCCGCTACTTGATTAACTTTTTCTGCCACTAAAAGCAGCGATTCAGCTAATAGTAAATAATCCACCTGTCCGGAAGCGTACTTATCGGCGCGTAATTCCCGCAAGAAGACCAATTCTGACCATAAATTCTCGCTATTGGGCAGCCAAGAAGACATCGATCGCAGCCAACCTAACCAGAAAAACCAGAAAGTGTCATGATATTCTTGGTGAGCTTGTTCGTGGGCTAAAACTGCTTGTAAATGTTCTTGATCTAAGAGATTTAATAATCCTTGCGTCACAATTAATTCCGACTTCCAGAAGCCAACTCTGGCACTGTAGGGAAAATCCACTGCTAAAACTCTCGCTTTCTGAGCGGTGATTTTTTTGAGGGGATAACTGCTAAAATCCCGATGGGTTTGCCAAGTTTGATAGGAAAGTTTTATCAAACAAAATATAGCAAAAACTAGCCAAATTATGGCACTAAAGTAACTTATTAAACTAGAGTTATAGCCTAGCATTTGCCCGCGATAGCCCATACAAACCACCGATATAACTGTCATTAACAGCAGCAAAGGAGGAAAGAGGAAGAAAAATAGCGTTATCTGCCAACGACGCTGATAGCTGGGCAGAAACCAACGTAAACCAATGGCGATAGTTAATGCTAGTAATAACATTGAACCGTGCATTAGCTTTCTCTCCGTTGTTGACGAAGGGTATCTAAACGAGAGGCGATCGCTTTTAATTGTTCGACACTAGCAGTATCGAGACTATCGGCAAAAGAAGCCACCACATCCGCATTACCAATAGCCAAAAAACGATGTAATTGTTCGTAGGCTTTAATTGCCTGTGCTTGTTCCTTAGAAACCATCGGTTTCCAGTAGAAAATCCGACCCTTTTTATAACAACTTAACCAGCCTTTATTAGTTAAACGACGCAGTACCGTAGTCACAGAAGTATAGGCCAGATCTCGTTCCGGATCCGCTAAAATGCGATCGTGGACATCCTTAACGCTAACGGGTTCCAATTCCCAGACAATATTGAGAATTTCCGCTTCTAGGGGGCCAAGGGATAACTGTTTTGGTTGATAGGTCGGCAATTGAGCCATAGTCACACAGAAATGAAGATTACTTTCCTGATCATAGCGGCGGATATCGATCGCCTGATAAAATAGCAACGATCCTTTATATTGTCTTTATGTCCACCGAAACTAATTTAACCACAACTACGGGCGCTGATGCCATTGATGTGGCGATCGCTAATGGCATTGATTTTGATGGTTCCCCAATTCCCCCGGCAAAATTGGAACTTTATCACCGGGTAATGGGTTTGGAAGCAGGACGACAAAGAAGCGGAGTATCTAACACGATGAGATCGCGAATTGTCCGCATCGGGGCCAAACATATCCCCCAAGAGGAGTTAAATCAGCTGTTGTTAGCCGCCGATTTTGCCCCTCTCAAGGAGAAAGAAATCGCTTTTTACCTATAATGTCGGCTTTTCATCTCTCGGTTTCACCTCGGAGATGAAAAGTTCCGCCAGCATAGAACAGCACTTCGACACATTTCGACAGGCTCAATGTAAAGGCTCAGTGACACGAAGCACGACTAAGAATAACTCTAATCTATAGTTGCCAATTTAATTTTAGTATGCTAGAGTAGTTTGCGTGGTAGGTCGACAACGCAAAATGTTTGTTTTAGAGTACAAGCTTAGAGGAAAACCATCTCAATATCAAGCCATTGATGAGGCTATTCGGACAGTACAGTTTGTTCGGAATAAATGTCTTAGATATTGGGAAGACAATAAAGGTGTAGGACAAAAGGATGTATATAAATATGTCACTCAATTAAGAAGTGAATACCCTTTTGTTCAAGACCTTAACTCTACAGCTTGTCAACAGGCTTGCGAACGGACTTGGACTGCTATTCTTAGGTTCTATAATAACTGTAAGAACAAAATTGCTGGTAAGAAAGGATATCCTAAATACTCTAAACGTACTCATTCTGTTGAGTTTAAAAAGTCAGGTTGGAAACTTAATCGAAATTCCAAGAGAATAACTTTCACTGATGGAAAAAATATTGGGGAGTTAAAACTAATTGGTAGTCGAGACTTGTTTGATTTTCAAGAATGGCAAATTCAACGGATAAGAATAGTTAAAAGGGCTGATGGATATTATTGCCAGTTAATGCTACAACTCGATGCTAGAGATATAACCCCACAATTAGAATCGACGGGTCATTGCCTAGGATTAGATATGGGGTTAAAATATCTTTATGCTGACAGTAACGGGAATACAGTAGAGCCTCCTAAGTATTATCGAAAAGCCGAGAAGCGTCTTAATAAACTGAATAGAAGAAAGTCGAAAAAGTTTAAGAGAGGACAAAAGCAGTCTAATAACTACAAAAAAGCTAGTCAAAAATACGCCAAGGGACACTTAAAAGTAAGTAGGCAACGAGAAGAGTTTGCTAAAAAATTGGCACTCCGTTTAATTCAGTCAAACGACTTGATAGCATATGAAGATTTAAAAGTCAAGAACCTTGTGCGTAATCGAAAACTAGCTAAGAGTATCAATGATGCTGGTTGGTCACAATTGAGAAAATGGATTGAGTATTTTGGTATTAAATACGGCCGATTAACTATTGCAGTTAATCCAGCCTATACAAGTCAAGAATGCTTTAATTGTGGTCGGTTAATCCAAAAGTCTCTATCAGTCAGAACTCATGTTTGTTTGTGTGGGTATATAGAAGATAGGGACAAGATGGCGGCATTAAATATACTCAAAAAAGCTACGATAGGGCATATCGGAAGCTGGTCGTCAGACCTAAACGCTTGGGGAGATTTAAGCTCTATCTTGGTTGGTAGAAATACCTGCTAAGACAACTTGAGTCAGTGAACCAAGAATCCCTCGCATAAGCGCGACGGGAGTGTCAATATCTCAAGTAGTCAAATTTTTGCTCACCATTTTTCGCCTAGACTTCTTGGGGTTAACCGGATTGTTGGGGAAATTAGGCAAGGAGTCTAGGTTGATCTAATGCTCAAGGACACCTCGAATAAAAGATTTTGTTAACAAAGTGTTGGTCGAGGAAATCTCCTTGATCTACATTGATGAAGAGGGAATAATTTTAAATAATTAACAAGGCGCTCCGTCCCTCAAAATTCGATTTTTCGAGGTAGCCTAGACATAACGCCTTGGTTATTGGCTAAAATTAAACTTTTTTTGCCCATCAATTTAAAAACTTGCGTTTTTTTGATCATCTTAGCCTAGAGGACTGAGTAGTATGAGTTACAGCAAAGTTGATTTGTTAATTTTGTCCATCAGTGTAATCTGGGTTAAATCTCTCACTTTTTCCCGTTATCAATTACTCAAGGGGTAGCTCGATCAATTGGACTTATTGAGAAAATCTTCGCACTAATTGAGAGTAAACCAAGGTTTGATCAGGGTTTCAGGCGGTGCAATGCTGAAGTAAATCTATTTTTCGAGGTACCCCCAAGAGGATCGATAACTACTGATTCCGAGCCAGTAATGATACACTAGGCATGATTTAATTACAAACCTCGATCGCAAAAGGAAATAAACATCGATGAAAGCCATGATTTTGGCGGCAGGCAAAGGAACTCGTGTCCGTCCGATTACCCATACGATTCCCAAACCCCTGATCCCGATTTTACAAAAGCCGGTGATGGAGTTTTTGTTGGAACTGTTGCGACAGCATGGCTTTGATCAGATCATGGTCAATGTTAGTCATTTAGCCGAAGAAATTGAGAGTTATTTCCGCGATGGTCAGCGTTTTGGGGTGCATATCGGCTATTCTTTCGAGGGTAGAATCGAAGAGGGAGAGTTAATCGGTGATGCCCTGGGATCGGCGGGCGGTTTACGACGAATTCAAGATTTTAATCCCTTTTTTGACGATACTTTTGTGGTTCTCTGTGGTGATGCGCTGATTGATCTCGATCTAACCGCAGCCGTTAAATGGCATCGAGAAAAAGGAGCGATCGCTACTATTGTCACCAAAACCGTCCCCAGAGAGGAAGTATCCAGTTATGGGGTGGTAGTTAGCGACGAGGAGGGAAGGATTCTCAGTTTCCAAGAAAAACCCGCCATCGATGAAGCTTTAAGTACCTGCATTAACACGGGTATCTATATTTTTGAGCCAGAAATCATTGATTTTATTCCCCCTAATAGTAAATACGACATCGGGGGCGAATTATTCCCCCAATTAGTCGCTAAAGCTGCGCCTTTCTACGCTTTAAACATGGATTTTGAATGGGTGGATATCGGTAAAGTCCCCGACTACTGGCAGGCAATTCGCGGGGTGTTATCCAGGAAAATTAAAAATGTTGCTATCCCCGGCATCGAAGTCAAACCGGGCATCTACACGGGCTTAAATGTGGGGGTAAACTGGGATCGAGTCGATATCACCGGACCTGTGTATATCGGGGCAATGACGCGCATTGAAGACGGGGCGAAAATTGTCGGTCCGAGTATGATTGGCCCAAATTGTTGGATTTGTGGCGGCGCGACGGTGGATAATAGCGTTATTTTTGAATATTCTCGCCTCGGTTCAGGGGCGCGTTTGGTGGATAAGTTGGTCTTTGGGCGCTACTGTGTTGATAAAACCGGCGCGGCGATCGATGTGGAAGCGGCAGCCTTGGATTGGTTGATTACCGATACCCGCAAGGTTCTCCCAGAGTTTGATCACCCTAAACATCAGGCAATTCGTTCTTTATTCAATGGCAAGTAGGCAACACCGCAACGGGGAACTTTTTACTTGATAAGTACCTAAGCAAAATTAATTACACATATCTAACCACTCCTTGCATGAGTGCCTTTTGCCTTTTGCCTTTTGCCTTTTGCCTATCCTAACCAAGACATTAATTTTGCACGACTACTTATCATGTTTGATTCTCCTGTTGATCTTCTCATTCTCTCTAATGGTCCTGGAGAAATATCTACATGGGTGCGTCCAGTTGTCAAGAGATTGCGACAAAACTTAACAGAAGATCGATCGCTGTTGCGGATTTCGGTGATTCTTTCCCCTTGTACCCATGCTATGGGAGCGGAAACGGAAGTAGTTAGTAAATATCCGGAGGTCGATCGAGTCCAGTCGCCAGAAAACTTCTTTAATTTTCTTTTCTGGGGAAAAACCGCCGATAATTGGGATTGGCACCCCAAGGGCATCGTTTTATTTTTAGGGGGCGATCAATTTTTTGCCCTCACCATCGGTAAACGTTTGGGTTATCGCACCGTTATCTATGCGGAATGGGAAGCGCGTTGGTATCGGGGGATCGATCGCTTTGCCGTAATGAATACAAGTGTATTAAATAATATTCCCCAACAATATCAGCATAAATTTACCGTTATCGGCGATTTAATGGTGGATTTGCCCAATGCTATCACCCCGGATGATGCTACCTTAATTGCACTTCTCCCGGGTTCCAAACCCTCGAAATTAGCTCAGGGTGTACCCCTAACCCTAGCCATTGCCGAAAAGATACACGCGCAGGCTCCCCGGACTAAATTCTTAATTCCCGTCGCTCCTACCCTAAATTTAGCTTATTTGGCGAAATTTGCCGATCCTAGCTATAATCCGATGATCACTAAAACCGGTTGGAGTGCTGCTAAATTAAAAAACGGCGAAAAACCCTATCTAGAAACAGCTAAGGGGGTAAAAGTTGACCTAATTACCGATTTTCCCGCCCATAACCAGCTTTCTCGCTGTCATTTAGCTTTAACGACGGTGGGTGCTAATACTGCCGAATTAGGGGCGCTGGCAATCCCGATGATTATTTTACTACCGACTCAGCAACTAGACGCGATGCGAACTTGGGACGGTTTACCCGGTTTATTAGCTCAACTGCCGGGGGTGGGTTCTTTATTTGCTAAGATAATTAATCTCTATATGTTGCGGAAAAAGCGTTTATATGCCTGGCCAAATATTTGGGCCGGTGCCGAAATTGTTCCGGAATTATTGGGGGAATTACAACCAGAAGAAGTGGCAAATATGGCTAGTTCTTGGTTAGAAAATCCCCAACAATTAGAGGCTATCCGGCAAAAATTGCGGGCAGTGCGCGGGCAACCAGGAGCAGTGGATAAGTTAGTATCTATTATTGCTGAACAATTGTCTAGTTTTTAAGCAATCAGAGAATTAAGTAGCTGGTTATAATTAAATTGAAGATAGATTTTGGGTTCGATCCCCCCTGCCCCCCTTGATAAGCTATCCATTAGTCGGATCTTTCTTAACAAAAAGAGAAGAAACTTAAAAAAAGGGGAAACGATTGATAGGTATAGTTTTGAAAGAAGGAATCAAGGTGGAGGTAAGCAAAAAAATGG
>NZ_JBLZRT010000104.1:0-14278 GCF_048564745.1 Microcystis sp. | reverse complement strand
CTTCTTTCAAAACTATACCTATCAATCGTTTCCCCTTTTTTTAAGTTTCTTCTCTTTTTGTTAAGAAAGATCCGACTAATGGATAGCTTGATAAGGGGGGTGCCGATCCCCCCTGCCCCCCTTGATAAGGGGGGTGCCGATCCCCCCTTAGTCCCCCCTTGATAAGGGGGGTGCCGATCCCCCCTTAATCCCCCCTTAATAAGGGGGGCATCTGATAATTTTTAACGCCTACCTACTTATAAATAGGGTTGGCTGCATATCAGTAGAAGCTTGGCTAGAAAAGGCTTTAATTAGTGATTGCAAAGCGATCGCTAGGCAAGATTGCCAGATAAAATTGAGAAACTGAGCTATATAGGAGCGATCGATCTTTGTGTCCTTTGTGTCTTTGTGGTTCGTTCCACCCCCTAGCCAGTTTTAGAATATATTTTACCCAGAAAACCTAAGAGACCCCCCGATTTTCAGTACAATATTACTGCAATATTAAAAGCAGTGAACGAGTAAACAGCGATGATCACCGGCGAATTAAAATCCAAAATAGATAAACTTTGGACAACCTTCTGGAATAACGGCATTAGTAACCCGCTTTCGGTAATCGAGCAGATTTCCTATTTACTCTTCATCAAGCGCCTAGATGACCTAGAACTAGCTAAGGAGCGTAAATCCCAACGATTAGGCGAAAACCTCGAAAATCCCACCTTTACCCCCAGCCAACAGCATATCCGTTGGTCCCGCTTCAAAAATATCGATGATGCCGAGACAATGCTGCGGATTGTCCGGGATGAAGCGTTTCCCTTTATCAAAGATCTGGGGCAATTGTCCAAGGGTAGCACCTACGCTAAACACATGAAGGACGCGGTGTTTCTCATCGCCTCCCCGGCGCTGCTGGCCACGGTAATCGAACAAATTGAAAAAATCCCCATGGAGGATCGGGACACCAAAGGCGACCTTTACGAGTATATGCTCTCGAAACTGAGTACAGCCGGGACTAACGGACAGTTTCGCACACCGCGCCATATTATCAAAATGATGGTGGAGTTATTAGCGCCGGGACCCCGGGAGGTTATCTGTGATCCGGCCTGTGGCACAGGAGGCTTTTTAGTAGCGGCTGCCGAGTATGTGCGGGAGTTAAAGGACAGCGAGGGGGGACGTTTGCTCCATGAACGCGGCAACCTAGAGCATTTCAATAACCAAATGTTCCACGGTTTTGATTTCGATGGGACGATGTTACGCATCGGCAGCATGAACCTGATGTTACACGGTATTGAGCAGCCGATTATCGAGGCCCGGGATTCCCTATCGGAGGATCACGCCGGGGTAGAGGATAGTTTTACCATGATTCTGGCTAATCCACCGTTTAAGGGTTCGGTGGAGAAGTCCACTATTGCCAAGGATTTATCGAAAATCATCGACACCACTAAAACCGAGTTATTATTCATGGCCCTGTTTTTGCGGTTGCTGAAGACGGGGGGAAAAGGTGCGGTAATTGTGCCAGATGGGGTGCTATTTGGCTCGTCCAAGGCCCATAAGGACATCCGCACCATCTTGGTAGAAGAACATAAGCTAGAGGGGGTGATATCGATGCCGTCGGGGGTGTTTAAACCTTACGCGGGGGTATCTACCGCAATCCTGATTTTTACGAAGCTGGGGGTAAGGGAAAAGGGGACTGACTTCGTTTGGTTTTATGACATGGTGGCGGATGGTTTCTCTCTCGATGATAAGCGCCAACCGATTGCCGATAATGATATCCCGGACTTGCTGCGCTGTTGGCAGCAACGCGACTCCGCTAAGGATACCAATCGCACTTCGACAAAGCTCAGTGACCGCACAGGGAAGGCGTTTTTTGTGCCTCGCGAGGAGATTCAGGCCAATGCTTATGATCTATCAATTAACCGCTATAAGGAGATAGAGTACGAGGAAGTGAGCTATGAGCCGCCGAAGGTGATTTTACAGAAGTTAAAGGCTTTAGAGGCTGATATTCGTCAGGATTTGGACGCATTAGAGGAAATGTTAGGAGATTAGGAGATGAAAAATCTACAGCTAGAGGTTATTCTGCGGGAGATAAAAGATTATTTCCATCTGCTCTATCAAAACCAATTACAGAAAATCGTCCTTTACGGTTCCCAAGCACGGGAAGATGGACGGGAAGATTCTGATATCGATCTTTTGGTCATTCTTTCTGGTGTGGTGGATCCTTATCAGGAAATTGACCGCACGAGTGAATTTATCGCTAGGCTTTGCCTTGATTATAATGTGGTTGTTTCCCGTCATTTTATCTCTGCGGCAAAGTTCCAGAGCGGAGATAATCCATTTCTTGACAACATACGGCGCGAAGGGGTTACGCTATGAGCGATGATTGCATTGGTAGTTTTGCTCAACCGAAAGGATATTTGATTTATGCTGAGAAATAAGATTTGTCGGCATTTAGATTCCAAGAGAGTGGTGGGTTACGCTATCGCTAACCCACCCTACCCATTGAAGGGAGAAGAGTTCATAGTAGGGTGGGTTAGACGGCAACAATCTAGGCATTAAAGTCAATCTAACAATCCGTCGTAACCCACCGCTTTAGTCCACCGAAAGGATATTTGATTTATGCTGAGAAATAAGATTGATCAGGTTTTACACGCATTAAAGGAGATGTTGGGATGAATAGAGATTTATTATCTGGAGAGTACAAGCGCTTTCCAAAACACTGGGAGGTAATTTCATTTACTAAAGCTTTTAAAGATATGACAGGGGGACAAACCAAAATTCCAAAAGGAGATTATTTAGAAAGCGGAGATATTCCCATAATAGATCAGGGGCAAGACTTGATTGGTGGTTATACTAACGAACGCCAAGCTGTATGCGATATAAGACTTCCATGTGTGGTGTTTGGCGACCATACAAAAATATTCAAATTTGTCACCAAACCATTCGCTTTAGGGGCTGATGGTGTCAAGGTATTGAGTGAGGCTAATAATATTGACCCTAAATTTGCGTATTATTTTCTGAATACGCTGAATCTCCCTGATGTCGGCTATAGCAGACATTTCCGCTTTCTGAAAAGAACTTTTTTCCCCCTCCCACCCCTCGAAGAACAGCGAAGAATTGCGGCAATTTTAGATAAAGCAGATGGGGTGCGACGCAAGCGCAAAGAGGCAATTCGGTTGACTGAGGAGTTGTTAAAATCGACTTTCCTAGAGATGTTCGGTGATCCTGTTACTAATCCGAAAGGGTGGGAGATAGCTAAACTCGGTGATTTTGGTAAAATATTGACTGGAAACACTCCTCCTCGTTCTGTCTCAGAAAACTATGGAGACGAAATCGAATGGATTAAGTCGGATAACATCACCACTCCTGAGCATTTTTTGACAGAGGCAGAAGAAAAGCTTTCGGCGAAGGGAAAGAAGATAGCTAGAACTGTCCCTAATGGTTCGGTTCTAGTGACCTGCATAGCTGGAAGTAGATCAAGTATTGGGCGGGCTGCCCTTACTGATAGAGAAGTAGCATTTAATCAACAAATTAATGCTGTGGTTCCAAATTCAGATGTAGATCCGTACTTTTTATACGGCCAGTTATTCGTTGCTCAACATCTTGTGCAAGCACAGTCTACTGATTCAATGAAAGGCATGGTCAATAAGAGCAAATTCTCAAGTATTGAGTTCATAAAACCTCCATCACAAAAACAGCAAAAATTTGGAAAGTGGTTTCTAGGTTTTCATAGATACTACATGAATTTGATCAGTGGAGAGGAACAATCCGAAAATCTCTTTAATTCCCTTTTACAAAGAGCATTTAGGGGGGAACTGTAGCCATGGCAGCTGGCGGATTACTGCCATAATCTTGTGGGAAATGCCATTAAAAAAGACCGTTGGACAATTAACCAAGATTCCTATCATCTCATACTGTCACGAGGGAAAAACCTAGATAAAATAACCGAACTTGCTGTTTTTAAATTGGCAACATTTGGAGTAAAATAATGGAAAAAGTAATTAACAAAGTTAACATCAAAAAGCAAAATAATGACTTTAACTATTGGCAAAAACAATCCTATCAAAAACGATTAGAAGCGTTAGAACAAATTCGCCAACAATACCACCAATATAAATATAATGCTGAACCAAGACTTCAAAGAATTTATACAATTGTTAAACAATAATCAGGTAAAATATTTGGTCATTGGCGGTTATGCTGTAGCGGTGCATGGTCATCCTCGCTATACCAAAGATATTGACATTTGGATCGAAATGAGTTCGGAAAATACCCAAAAATTGATGAGGGCATTAACAGAATTTGGCTTTGGTAGTTTAGGTTTAACTGCGGAAGATTTCCAAACACCAGACCAAATTATTCAATTAGGTTATCCTCCTAGTCGAATAGACTTAATTACCACTCCAGACGGCATAGATTTTATGACCTGCTATCAAACTAAAATAGAAATCAAGATGAATGATGTAGTCGTTAACTTTATTGATTTAGAAAGCCTCAAAAAAAACAAAAAAGCGTCAGGAAGACTACAAGATTTAGCTGACTTGGAAAATTTGTCAAATCGATAATAATTTTCAACCTTTGTGGGAAAAAATTGGCTCTTCTCGACTTTGTGTGATAATCTTTGCTTATGGAATCGTGAAGTGCTTATCGGGCAAGACTTTTAGGACTATTTTGCGGAAGAAACTATCAGTATAGACCTCGTTTCCACACAGAAACCAGAAGAGCCAAAAATTTAGCGAGAGATAGAGATAGCCAAAACTTTGGGAATAATAGAGTTATAGACTGGGGAGCGCAATATGGACTCAAACTTCTCCTTCCTGCGAGATCAATTCCCGACAATCTACGATCATGCCAGCCAAGCGGAGGGATTAGTTTTCAGCAACCCCCGGGCCAGTTGCTTCTATACCCGTTTTGTCCTAGAACAAATGGTCTGCTGGCTCTATAAAAACGACCCCTACCTGCAACCGCCCCGGGACAATAGCCTAGGCGCTCTCATCCACGAGCAAACCTTTAAAGATAACCTTAAACCAGGACTTTTCGGCAAAATTCGCACCATCCACAAAGTCGGCAACAACGCCGCCCACCATGGCAGCCCCATCAGTGAACGGGACTCCCTGCACCTGATCGAGGAACTATTTCATCTCACCTACTGGCTGGTGCGCTACTATGGGCAGAATGGGCGAAAATTGGGCGATATTCGCTTCGATCGCCAGAAGATACCCCCGGCCGCACCCCGCGCTCCCAAACAACTGCAAGACCTAGAAAAACGCCTGTCCCAAAGCGATGCCCTGCGCCAATTGGCCGAAGCAAAACAGCGCCAAACCGAGGCCGAACTGGCAGCCGCTAGGGCCGAACGGGATGCCCTCCTCGCCCAAAATCGAGCGATCGCTGACCAGCACGACTACAACGAAGCCGACACCCGCCGCTACCTGATCGATGTACTACTCCAAGAGGCTGGCTGGGATACCAAAGCAGCCAACGTCACCGAGTTCGAGCTGCAGGGGATGCCCATCCAAAAGCCCGGAGATACCGGACGCGGTTTCGCCGATTATGTACTATGGGGTGACGACGGCAAACCCCTCGCCGTTGTGGAGGCAAAACGCAGCAGCAAAAGCCCCGACAGCGGCCAAAATCAGGCCAAACTCTACGCCGACTGCTTAGAAAAAAACTACAACCAACGCCCCGTTATTTTCTACAGCAACGGCTATGAAACCTATCTCTGGGATGATCTCGCCTATCCCCCCCGTCCCGTCCTCGGTTTCCTGCGAAAAACCGAGCTAGAACGGCTAATTTTCCGCCGTTCCCACCGTAAACGCCTCAGCAACACCGCCATTAACGAGGATATCGTCGGCCGCCCCTACCAGAAAGAGGCCATCCGCCGCATTACCGAAACCTTTGAAGAAAAGTGCGCCCGTAAGTCCCTGTTGGTTATGGCCACCGGAACCGGCAAAACCCGAACCGCGATCGCATTGGTGGAACTGCTCAAGAGCGCCAATTGGGTAAACCGAGTCCTGTTTCTGGCCGATCGCAATGCCCTATTAAAGCAAGCCTATCGAGCCTTTCAGCGTCATCTACCCAGCGTTACCGTCCTGCATCTGACCCGCAGCAAGGACGTGACGGGGGCTAACGTCATCTTCTCCACCTATCAAACCATGCTCAACGCCATCGATCGCATGGATGCAGAGGGGCGAATCTTTGGAGTGGGTTATTTTGACCTAGTGATCGTCGATGAAGCCCATCGCTCCATTTATCAGAAATACGGCGAAATATTCGATTATTTCGATGCCCTGCTGGTGGGGCTAACTGCCACGCCGCGCTCGGAAATAGACCGGGACACCTACCGCATTTTCCAGCTACCCCAGGGCTTGCCTACCTTCGCCTACGAGTTAAATGATGCCGTTAGGGATGGCTACCTCGTCCCCCCCAAGGGCGTTACTGTGCCGTTTAAGTTTCTGCGTACTGGGGTTAAATACAGTGAGCTAACCCCGGAGGAGCGGCTAGACTACGAGGAGAAGTTCCGGGACGAGGAAAGCGGCGAACTACCGCAGGCAATTAACGCAGCTGCCTTTAATCACTGGTTGTTCAATATCGACACCGTGGATCAAGCATTAGAATTATTGATGCAACGGGGGCTAAAGGTCAACAGTGGCGATCGATTGGGTAAAACGATTATTTTTGCCCGTAATCACCGACACGCCCAATGTATCTGCGATCGCTTTAACAGTAACTATCCTCACTACAAAGGTCATTTCGCCAAAATTATTGACAGTCACGACAAATACGCCCAGAGTCTGCTCGATGACTTCAGCGAAGCCAACAAAGAACCGATTTTGGCCGTCTCGGTGGATATGCTCGATACCGGCGTAGATGTGCCGGAAGTGGTCAATTTGGTCTTTTTTAAGCCCGTATTCTCCCGGGTGAAGTTCAATCAGATGATCGGGCGCGGGACCCGTCTCTGTCAGGATTTGTTTGGTCCTGGCAACCATAAAACCGAGTTTCTGGTCTTCGACCTCTGCGGTAATTTCGAGTATTTCGAGCAGGATATCGATGAAACAAGCCAGAAAATACCCGAAAGCCTCACCAGTCGCCTAGTTAAACATCGCCTCGAGTTGGCAACCCGTCTCGCTCCCTCTAAGCAAAGCGCGACACCTAGAGCAAGAGAGCAGTCCTCTACTTACAAAGTCGATCGATCCGGCGACCTATACACGAGTTTGCTCGATGCACTCCATCAACACATCGCCACCATGCCCCGGGATAATTTCCTCGTGCGTCGTCGCTTGCCGCAGGTGGAAACCTTTAGTCAGCGCCAGCGTTGGAACAACCTCAGTCAGGAGGACGCGGCCACCATTGCCGACTCCTTGGCCGGTTTACCCAATAGTCTGCCCAATGAGGATCCCCTGACCAAGGAATTCGACCTTCTCTGTGTGAAACTGCAATTAGCCATTCTCAAGGCCGACCGTAGTTATGAGCGATTGCGGGACAAAGTGCGGGATATTCTCTGTCAACTGGAGACTAAACCCGATATACCGATGATTAAGGGACAATTGGCCTTTATTCGCGAGGTGCAGGACGAAAGCTGGTGGACCGGCGCAACGCCGTCAATGGTGGAGGGGATTCGGGTGCGTGTCCGGGATCTGGTCAAGTTTATCGATCGCCAAAAGCAGCAGATCGTGATCACCGATTTTGTCGATGAGATGGGAGAGGTGCAGATTGTCGATATTCCCAACACTTCGACACGGCTCAGTGACCTCCATCAGACCGGTTTTAGTCGTGAACAGTATCGCCGGAAAGTCGAGGCCTATATCCGTCAGCATCAGGATCACCTTGCGATCGCTAAGTTGCGGCGCAATATCCCCCTAACGGAGACGGATTTATCTGCCCTAGAGGAGATGCTATTTTCGGCCGCAGAAATTGAGAGCCGTCAGCGTTTTGAGGAGGTTTTTGGCCAGACAAAAAGCCTCAAGCTTCTGATCCTGGAAATCGTCGGACTTGATCCCGCAGGGATCCGCGTAGCGGCACGCCAAGCGGCTAAACAAGCTTTTGCCCGTTATTTGCAGGGGACAAACTTCTCGGCCAATCAAATCCGTTTTATCGAAAATATCATCGATATGCTCGCTAAAAACGGAGTTATCAATCCGGGGGCGCTCTACGAGCCTCCTTTTACTGATAACCATCCCGAAGGTCTAGATGGGATGTTTAATGATCAGGAAGCTGATCGGATCGTCTCGATTTTGCGATCGTTTAACCAGTCCGTTGATGCGGTTTAAGAACAAGCGCGGATGAAGAAATAAAAGCATGAAAACTGACACGATTTTTTATCAACTCTTTCAATCATTCCCCTCTATCTTCTTTGAATTAATTCAACTCCCCATCAACGAAGCCAATAACTACCGCTTTGACTCAGTGGAAGTCAAACAACTTTCTTTTCGTCTCGATGGAGTCTTTTTGCCTCAAAATAATAACCCCCAGACTCCTATCTACTTCTGTGAGGTACAATTTCAAGAAGATGAGGCTTTTTATCAGCGCTTTTTCACCGAAATATTCTTATATCTCAGTAAAACTGACTTAACCAATGATTGGCGGGGTGTGATTGTCTATCCTAACCCTCAAGTAGAAACCGATAAAGTTCAACGCTATCGGGAACTTCTCAACTCCGAGCGAGTGAGACGGATTTATCTGAATGAACTAGAAAACATTCCTCAAACTTCGATTGGTTTAGCTACAGTCCAATTAATCACCCTATCTAAGGCAAAAGCGATTGATAGCACCCGAAAATTAATCCAAAGAGTGAGAGAAGAATTAACCCCCGACCAAAAACCCCAAGAACTCTTACAATTAATAGAGACGATTCTCGTTTATAAGTTACCACTTCTCAATCGTCGGGAGATAGAAACTATGTTTAGTTTAGATGAATTAAAACAAACTCAGTATTTTCAAGATGTGCGCGAGGAAGCGCGTCAGGAAGGTCGTCAGGAAGGTCGTCAGGAAGGTCGTCAGGAAGGCAGACTAAACAAAGCACTAGAGGCGGTCCCTCGTTTGTTAGCCTTAGGGTTAAGCGTTGAGCAAGTCGCATCCGCCTTAGAATTAGAGGTTAAACAGGTTAGAGCTATACAAAAAGGGGCATAAAAAAAGCGATCGCCTTGTAATATCATTTTTCAAAAGTGATGACAGACTTAGTTGATTATTCCAAAGCGCAATTCCGCTCTCGGACAGGAATTGCGCTTTTAGATGTTAGTCACGACTATTGAAAATTGGTATAAAATAAGAGCATGAAAACTGACACGATTTTTTATCAACTCTTTCAATCATTCCCCTCTATCTTCTTTGAATTAATTCAACTCCCTGGTTTAAGTATTCTCAATGTTAGTAAAATCCAATAATCCCAGTAATGCTAGTATATTTGAGCAATACCCACAAATTTCGATGATGTAATTGTAATAACTGATCACTGATCACTGATCAGCCATTCCGATGCCCTTTCTCCTAGATCTAGGGGCAGACTAACCGCTTTACCGAGACGGGGACGCTCACGGGTTTCGCGGATAAAAGCTTGAAATTGACTAACACCACCCCATTCGTGGAGATAACTAGCGATCGCATTGAGATGTTCCAAATATTCAGACTCGGAGAGGGGAAAAGAAGCTTGTTCGAGATATTTCCACATTACCTGGACATGAACCTTATCTTTGATGCGTCGTAGCTGGATATCGTAGGAACGACCCCATTTTTCTAGTAATAATTGCTGTAAGTCCACACCCGTCATGGTTGATATCGCTTCTCAGATGTCAGTCAGTCAATTAATTCTAACTTACTTTTAGCTGCTGCCCCTAGGTTAGTTCACCGCGCTTCGATTCGGACAAATTCCCATAAAAAAGTTTTTTTCGGTACAGCGAGTATGTAAAATGGAATGTTGATCTTTCTTGGCCTAAACAGCATTTCATGATTTCGAGTAACGACTTTCGGAGTGGCACAACCATCCAGATCGATGGCTCTGTCTGGCGGGTGGTGGAATTCCTGCACGTCAAACCGGGTAAGGGATCGGCCTTCGTGCGAACCAAGTTAAAAAATGTCCAGACCGGCAACGTGGTAGAACGGACGTTCCGGGCGGGGGAAACCTTGCCCTCAGCCACGATCGAAAAGCGTACCATGCAGCATACCTACAAAGAAGGTGATCAGTTTGTCTTCATGGACATGGAGACTTTTGAGGAAGCAACTCTCACCCCGGTACAAATGGGCGAGAGAGCCAAGTATCTGAAAGAAGGAATGGAAGTTAATATTCTCTTTTGGAATGAGCAAGTGTTAGATGTGGAATTGCCCACCTCGGTAATCTTGGAAATCACCGATACAGATCCGGGAGTCAAGGGAGATACGGCCACCGGTGGCACCAAACCGGCGATCGTAGAAACGGGAGCGCAGGTAATGGTTCCCCTGTTTATTTCCATCGGTGAAAGGATTAAAGTGGATACCCGGGATGGTTCCTATCTGGGACGGGAATAACTGTGATGAGAAGCCCAGAAATGAGGCATTAGGGACGGGTTTAGGACTAAAGCCAGTGTTTCTGAGCCTGTTTCCCAAAACTTAGCCGCTAGATGGGAAAAATCGACGGTTTGGTGGGTGCGAATTTGGATTTGTTGCTTTTTATTTGCGGGGGGATTTCAGAGCGGTGACTATTGATTACAACGAAATTCGAGAACTGATCAAAACATTGGCAGCAACGGATATCAGTGAATTTAGCCTGAAAAGTGGAGATTTAGAGCTAAATATCCGCAAAGGAACCGTTAATACTGCCCTTAGTCCTCTCTCCGCTCCCTTACCGGTGGTGACAGCCCCGGTCGCCCCTCCAGTGGTAGCCGCCAGTCCCACCCCGGCCTCGGAAACCCCCACCCCCGAACCTGTGGCCGCCGCTATTGATAAAAAATGGCTGGCGATTACCTCTCCCATGGTCGGCACTTTTTATCGCGCTCCCGCTCCCGATGAACCCTCTTTCGTGGAAAAAAACGATCGAGTCCGGGTCGGACAAACGGTCTGTATCATCGAAGCGATGAAGTTGATGAACGAAATCGAAGCGGAAGTGGCCGGGCAAATCGTCGAAATCGCCGTCGCTAACGGTGAACCGGTAGAATTTGGCCAGACGTTAATGTGGGTTAATCCCGAATAGATAGAATGAAAGCTATCCTCATGACCGCCGTGGATGTCCTGCAGCTTCAGCAAGTCCCCACCCCGAAAATTAGTCAACCGCATCAGGTTTTAGTAGCATTAAAAGCGGCTGGTGTCAACCCTATTGATACAAAAATTCGTAAACGCGGCACTTTTTACCCCGAGCAAATGCCAGCCATTTTGGGCTGTGACGGGGCGGGAATTGTCGAGGCCGTTGGGACGGCAGTGCAGGATTTTCGCCCCGGGGATGAAGTGTACTTTTGTAGCGGCGGACTGGGCAGGGCTGGCACGGGAAATTATGCCGAATATGCCCTAATCGACGCGGATTATCTGGTCCACAAGCCGAAATCTCTTTCTTTTGCCGAGGCGGCCGCTGTACCTTTGGTTTTAATCACCGCTTGGGAAGCACTCTACGATCGCGCTCGTCTCCAGTCGGGACAAAGCGTACTTATTCATGGCGGGGCCGGGGGTGTTGGTCATGTCGCGATTCAATTGGCGAAATTGAAGGGGGCTAAAGTTTATACAACGGTGGGAAATAGCGATAAAGAGCGTTTAGTGCGGCAATTAGGGGCAGATTACCCGATTTTATACAAACAAACCGATTTTGTCGCGGCGATACTTGAACAAACCGCAGGGAAAGGAGTAGATATCGCTTTTGATACGGTGGGAGGGGAAACTTTTAGGCAAACTTGCCGAGCGGTGCGAGTGTACGGCGATATGGTGACGATTTTGGAACCTACGGGCAGCTGGAAGGAAGCACGCGATCGCAATTTGCGGATTAGTTTAGAATTAATGTTAACCCCGGCTTTGATGGGACTGCCAGAAGCGCAAAAATATCAAACAGAAATTCTCAGACAAGGGGCGCGTTTAATTGACGAGAAAAAGTTAACTATTCATCTCTCCCAAACCTTCCCTTTAGCGGCAGCTATCAGCGCCCATCAATTGCTAGAAACTGGTTCGGTGACGGGGAAAATAGCCCTAATTATCGACTAGAAATCTGCTTGTTACTACTGGTGAGCAGCAGAAGTTGTTAAAGGAGGGAGAAGGCAACCCACCGCTACACTTTTGCCAATCGGTCAACCTGATTACGTTAAAATCAAAAGCAGGATACTGTGTATGACGGAAAAACTCGATGAACTCAGTGATTAAAGCGGTACAAACTGCCTATTATGGGGATGCAGCCTATCGGACACCACCACCGGACTTAGAATCTCTCCTGCTCAAAGAGAGAATTGTCTATCTGGGGTTGCCTTTATTTTCCTCCGATGATGTCAAGCGCAATGTCGGGGTGGACGTGACGGAATTAATTATCGCCCAACTGCTCTACCTGCAATTTGACGATCCCGAAAAACCGATTTTCTTCTATATCAACTCTACCGGCACATCCTGGTACACCGGCGACGCGATCGGCTACGAAACCGAAGCTTTCGCCATCTGTGACACCCTCAACTACATTAAACCTCCCGTTCATACTATCTGTATCGGGCAGGCCATGGGAACTGCAGCGATGATTCTTTCCGCAGGAACCAAGGGTTTTCGCGCCTCCTTACCCCACGCTACCATCGTTCTCAACCAAAATCGCACCGGGGCCCAGGGACAAGCCACCGATATCCAGATTCGTGCCAAGGAGGTAATCGCCAACAAACAGACGATGTTGGAAATTTTCTCGAAAAATACGGGTCAAACCACCGAAAAACTGGCGAAAGATATGGATCGCACCTTCTATCTCACCCCACAACAGGCGAAAGACTACGGATTAATCGATCGCGTTCTCGAAAGTCGCAAGGAACTACCGAAACCCCTCGCCCAAGTTAGTTAAGATTTATTACAAATTAGCAGGAGTTGTTACCAATTATGCCTATCGGTGTGCCAAAAGTTCCCTACCGTCTGCCAGGTAGCCAATACGAACAGTGGATTAGCATTTACAGCCGTCTTTCGGTGGAACGCATTCTTTTTTTGGGGCAGGAAGTCACCGACGGGTTAGCCAATGCCCTTGTGGCCCAAATGCTTTATCTCGACTCGGAAGACCCCACTAAACCCATCTATCTCTATATCAACTCGCCGGGGGGTTCCGTTACCGCTGGTATGGCCATCTACGACACCATGCAGTACATCAAAGCGGAAGTGGTGACTATCTGTGTGGGATTAGCGGCCTCTATGGGAGCATTTTTACTGGCTTCTGGTAGTCCGGGTAAGCGTCTCGCCCTTCCCCATGCGCGGATTATGATTCACCAACCCATGGGCGGAACTGGGCGCCGGCAAGCGACGGATATCGACATTGAAGCTAAGGAAATCCTGCGTATTCGCCAGCAATTAAACGAAATTATGGCTAATCGCACCGGACAAACCATCGAACGCATCGAAAAAGACACGGACCGCGATTATTTCCTCTCCGCCGAGGAAGCCGTCGCCTACGGTTTAATCGATAAGGTGGTGGAGGGAAGACCGGCTTAAGTCAGCCAGAGGTTAGAACAGGCGAGAAACCTGTTCTAACTGCCATTGGAGAAACTTCCTTAGATGGTAGGTCGGTTTATCGGATAATCCCATAAGAGGATATCTGTTGGGTATGGAATTTTTAGCAACTTTAGAAACAGGCTTGATCTCTGCGGTGGCAATCATCAAGTTTTGCCTAGAAAGTATTTCGATCGCTTGTGTGGTGATCGGATTAATTAAAACCCTACAATTAGCTTGGCAGTCTAATCGTCACCGTCGCAGTCTTCCCCCTTTTTCCTTCAATCAAATTCGCATTCGTTTTGGTACTTGGCTATCTTTAGCCCTAGAGTTTCAGTTAGGTGGAGACATCGTGGCTACTACCGTCACACCTACTATAGAAGCCTTGGCACAACTCGCCCTCATCGCTATTATCCGAACTTTCCTCAACTATTTCCTCAGCCAAGAATTGGAAACGGAATTGTCCATGGAAAAAGAGCGATCGCAACTAGCAGCCCAGGACAATCTCAGGGATTTTTAATGCCAAAAAAGGTGAGTTGACAATCACCTGACACTAAAAGACTTGCGCTTTGATAATGTACCTTTTGGGCGAACGCAGTTCGCCCCTACATTGTGGACAAAATCCGTTACTGTAGGGGCGCAAAGCTTGCGCCCTCCGATCGATCAGGTTTGCTGATCACCCTAAGTAGGGCGAGAGCCT